>CAZNJL010000038.1:0-7027 GCA_964573325.1 uncultured Candidatus Saccharibacteria bacterium
GGCTTTTGTCATCCTGTGGAGATGAAGATACCTGAAGGCGTAAAAATAAAAATAGAAGCCGGCGCAACCAGAGGTAATGATGTCCCTGCCAGGTTTATACTTTTATCAGCAGACAAGTGTCTTCTCGGACAATTTGCCGCTGATATTAGGAGAGTAAAACCGCCGGAACCCTATAAAGGAAAAGGAATACGTTATGCTGACGAACACGTAAGACGAAAAGTCGGAAAGGCGTTTACGTCTGGTACAGCATAAGAATATGAATCAGCCTGAATATCATTATTGTTATAAAGAGTTACGACATCACTGACATTGTCTAAAACGCATCCGTCCATAAATACCACCAGCCAGCCGTCAGCACCGATAGTTGTAGAACCGCCGAGAGTATTCAATGTACTGATTGTTATTCGAGTACCGATTGAATTTTTAATATACCAATCGGCTAAATCCAATGGATCAGAAGTTTTGTTATAGATCTCAACCCATTCGCCGTTAATCCCGTCAAGAGAACAATCGTCTCCCGAAAGATTAGGCAGAATTTCATTCAAAACGACGGGCGGATTCCAATAATTAGCAGAAATAGTGCTCTGTATTTCTTCTGTATCATTAAATCCCTGCCCTTCCGCTAAACCTTCCTGCCAGCCGGTAAAAACAAATTTAAAATTGCAAACTTCTCCCTGAAAACTGTCTGAAATGCCCAACGGTAAAGATACTACAAAATTCCGACTTGACGCGTCGGAAAAATTAAACGGCCCCTGGTCAATAAAATTTTTTAATGATCCTGAATATCCACCAGCTATCAAATCCAAATAATCGCAAAGATTGCCGGAAACATATTCGTAATTAATTTTGTATTGAAAATCTAAATTTCCATCTTTTTGGATGGTTGTATTTCTAGCCGTTGATCCACCCGGATTCAAACCGCTTGGAGAAAAATCACTGCCCGTTAAAGAAAAATCTAAAGTCCCAGCTGAAAAAGAATTTTCTAAAGATATTTCCGTATCATTAAAATAAGCAAAAGTTTCAATTATAGCTGAAAACCCGGCCCAATTAAGACTGACAATCAGCATCAATGCGCTAATTTTTAGTAATGATTTTTTAATCATTATCCTTTTTCTTCAGCTCTTCTATTTCTTCTTTCAATCTGTTTATCTCTTTGTCCTGCTCCGTGTCCTTTTTCTTATTTCTTAATTTCAAAATTTCCCTCCAAATCTTCTTTATTTCATCAAAAATGATTACTAAAGCGGGAACGGCAATAATTAAAATGAATCCAACCGGCTTTTTGGCGAAATCCACGACATATCCGAGATAAGGAACGCTAAATAAAACTTTTCCTAAAACATCGTTTTTTGTGATTTCTCTAGTGTCGGACGCGTTATTGGCGTCGCCCTTGGTGATATAAACCGGCTCTCCTCCCTGAACTTCTATATCAAAGATTCTATGAGTGACGGGCGGCTGCGTTTTCGTGTTCGGCCAAAAAGTGATAATATCTCCTATTTTGTAGTCATTTGCCGGCTTTGCGGCAACTATCGCTCCTGTCTTTATTGTCGGCTCCATTGAACCGGACAAAACGGTCAAAACTTTGAAATTTCCTGTAATCGGAAAAACAGAAACAATCAGCAATAATGCGATTAAAATAAGGAAACCGACTAAAATATAATATACGATTTTGAAATATTTCATTTTTCCTAATGTTAAACAACATCAAAACCTTTATTAGTCGTCCCGTTCTCACAAGAAACGAGGCGACTTAAAAAGTTTCGATTGGAATACCTACTCTGTCACTCCGCCACTTCCACCAACCTGCTCAAGTGATGTCAAAACATCAAAACCCAAGCTATCTGTCTGTACAATATTCTGGTTATAATTTGAATAAGTCCATGTCGTCGGAAGTTCCCACATAATAACCAAATCAACCGACTGACCAGCTGTCATCGTCATTACATCGTTCCAACCAGTTAGCATACCCGTACTTACGCTGCTGTAGTGAAAATCACCACTCCAGAAACCCGGATAAGCCCTTTGTTGTCCGTCGTATGCAAGCTGAATATCACCAGCATTGAAAACTCCATCTCTGTTCACATCGACAAACGCTGCAATCACGAACGATAGGTTAAGGTCACCTCCATTATCATAATCTCCAGCCGCTATCTCTGGCTCAATAAGACCATTCTCAGCCTGTACAAAATTAGACAACTTTATATCCAAATCTCCATTCAGACTTCCTGCTACATTCGTGAGAGTAACTTTACCCGTACCAGTTTGACCGGGATAAAGATCTGAAACGCTAAACGGCATAGGTGTCCCTGTACCAAGTTCCAAATCCAATTTCCCGGCAGTAAAAGTATTTCCTGTCGATGTTTCGGTGTCGGAAAAGTAAGCGATTGTGCCTCCGACCGCAATGGCGGCGACTGCGGCGATAACTGACAAACTAATTAATATTTTTTCATAACAGTAATCAAGAGAATAGTAGGATAATTCTGTTCCCTACTCCTATCCTACCTCTCCTGATGGATTAGAATTAGTACGATGCACCAGAGCACACGAAACCAGCATTATTGTCTGATTGCACAGCATAGAATGTTGTGGTACCTGTTACACCGTCAGTCTGCGCTACATTTTGATCGACTAAGTCCCCCGAACAAGTTAATCCAGTATTTTGTCCCGAACTAATGGAACCAAAAGTGCCGAAACAATATGCAATTCCAAGGTTATAAGTTTGACCAGCCACTAGAGGACTAGAACCAAAAAAGCTTTGTGCTGATGCGTCTTCCAAGGGCGAAGAAACACCTCCCAGTCCATTTGGGTAATTAAGTAGTCTATAGGGACCTACTAAATTTCTGTCTTGACCTGCGACCCACGTACCCGTACCAGTTCCAACACCTTGATATCCGGGAACTCCATCTCTATCATTCCATACGTAGAAATAAAGATAATCTTGAAGTTCTCCGACATCAGAAGTTCCGTCGCCAGCGACAGTTTCCATTTCCAGTATGTCATTTTCTGGTGTCGTATCAATTGTCGATTTCATGCAAGCCCAGTAATTGTTTGAAGTGGCACTGATGGCATATATACCGTTACCCATATCTCCAGGTTTCATACCAGAAAGATCGAATTTTTGGGCACTAAGACCATCGTCAAGATCAACACTTCCAGCAGTAAACGTGTTTCCGGTTGAAGTTTCGGTATCGCTAAAGTAAGCGATTGTGCCTCCGACCGCAATGGCGGCGACTGCGGCGATAACTGACAAACTAATTAATATTTTTTCATAATTTTGAGCGACAGCGAAGAAATTATATCGACGCAGTCGCTATTTTTTTTAATCATTATTTTATTCCCCACCTTGTAAGGTTCCACGAACCCCTCCGAAACCTTGAAAAGCGGGGACAGTTCGACCTTTATTTTTGTTATCTTTATTGAATACTACACTAATAATAGATTTTGCGTCAAGCAACAAAATACATCGCAATATTCTTTAAAATATTTCACTCATGGCCCTCATAAAGTCCTACGGACATCGCATGTCCTATTTCATTAAGGAGCTTAGCTCCTTGTTAGAGGCCTAGATCTGCGTTGGCGGCAGCTCTGGTCAAAGGGCCAAAATATCCGGTCTGGATAATTACTTTTGAAGCCTGGTATCTTTTAACAGCCAAAGTCGTCAAAGAAAGATAGTTGCCGGAAACAATGCCTTCAGGATAAATAGTCTCCCCTTTTGATTTTAAAAATTGTTGTAGGCACTTTACCCTTTCAGTGTTAACCATTCCATAATAGAGATCCTGGGGAAAACCATTGCAAGAAACTGATTGTCCTCTCATTTCGTTAATTTGAGCCTGGACTCTGATAATTTCTTTCTTTAATTCTTCAATTTGAGCTAAAAGCCCCTCTATCAGTTTTTCTTCGTCGGTTTTAATGTTAATTGAGATTGAGATTGAAAGCGGATAAAAAGGCTCCTGCGTACCGAAGCCGGAAAGCTTTGACTGAATAGAAGGAATCAGGGTTAAAGAACGCCAGTTTTTATCAAAATCTGGCAAGAATATTTCGCCGTCCTGTTCTTTATTAATGCTCAAAAAATGAACTTCGCAAACATCGGAATACTGGCAAAGAACATAAGGAATTTTGAAATTAACCGTATTCTCTCCGTTAAATTGTAATGTCAAATCTCCGCTGCCGCCGATTATCCTGTACCAGTTCCCGGACCATTGCTTGATGGAATAATCCAAAGAAACGCCTATTCTTTGGGTTGAGGGCAAAAAAATCAAAGACGGGGTAATTCGAAGATTTCTCAAGTTTTCATTTATATAACAATAATCAGAAGAGGTTCGGCAGCTATTGATAAAAAGAGTAATCAGCCAATCAGTGAAAATCTGAGAAAAATCTTTTTGAAAATTATTTTTCTTCAAGGCTTCGTTTATCGAGGGAATGCCAATCTTTGAAGAATGCAGAGAATCCGCTAAAATTCTGGTTCCGTAATGGTCAACCAGGTATTGAGTAAAAAGATTTATTACCCCGTAGTCTGCTTCTAGATTTTGCCATTCGGCCAGAGGATTTGAAGAAGAATTAATGAATTGCTTCACTCTTTGCTCCAAGTTACTACCCTGATAATCCTCGTCATAGCCGAGCAAAGTTGGCGCGTATTCCGCTCGGGCCTCATTTAGCCAGATTTCTTCCGAGACTTCCTGAATTTTTTCTTTTTGGTTGAAAGTGATGAGATGCGTAAACTCATGAGCCAAAAGTGATTTTAATTGAGTAGCTCCGATGTATTTAGTATTCAAATAAACCATTTCCTTTTCGTTTGAGCTTGGGTTTTGAAGTTTTGAGTATTCATCGCCACTATTGAAATAACCGCCGGCCTGCCCTTTCATTGGATGGAAAAGAACGGTAATTTTAATATCCCTGTCAATGCCTGGTTTCCAAGCATCACCAAAATTTTGAACTAAGGTCGGGTAAATCTTTGTGTCAAATTCTTGGCTAAGGTTATCTAAAGCTATCGTTGCCTGAGACTGATCCTTGAAAGATAAAGACGACCACCAATAATTGTCAACATAGAAATAGGCGTTATTGCTAATCTTCTTCAAGGTAGCTAAGGTTTCATCCCTGTTAGTCAAATCATAATCTGATTCGATGTTAAAATACTGACTTTCGCCAACAGAAAAAGCCCAGCTTCTCTGGGGAAGAAAAACAACTAATAAAACAATGATGAAAAGAATTCTTTTCATTATTATCTATTCTATCAAAGAAAATAAGAATCTCAAAATCAAGAAGCGCCTCAGAAAGAACGCTAATTAGTTTATCTTTCTTGAATAGAGCTATTTACCTTTCAAGCTTTGAACTACTTGACTGTCTTCATGAACGGGAGCTGTAAAAATAATATGGTCTTTATTTAAACGAATTTCTTGGGGAGACCATATGGCATCTTCTAATGGCACGAGTTGAAAATTAGTCTTTGTATCGTCTTCAGAATCTTTAACCATCTGCAAAGCATAAGCGCCTCTTAAAATCAAATGAGGGAACGTAGAAAGCTTACCGACATACATCTGTCCCGAATCAAGGTAAACAACAGTATAATGCTTGTTAAAAACGTTCTTAATAGCATCGGGTTTATAGACTGAAAGCGCGGCAACGGTAATTGACCCGCCAACTACCAAAACCAATATTAAAACTAAAAGCGCGATTTTGATTTTTTTGTTCATAATGGAAACTATATTGTTATGTGATTATATATAAGAATCATAGCATATTGCCCTGAATAATGGCAATAATACTTAAAGTTATCAACAGTCTTGAAAGCCCAAGAACCCGCCAATGGCGGAGTCTTGGTTACCTCACCCCATATAATACTTTTCGTTCGCAAGGTTTACATCCTTGCCTTACGATGGCGCATATAGGAGTCAGGCAAGGAAAAACCCCGACACATAACCGAGATAATTCCTTCTAGTTCACAAGGATAAACGAATTAGTATTATCAGACATCAGACATGCGATGTCCAATATTATCACAAAGGAGCTTAGCTCCTTTTATCATTTTTAAGAAACAAAAAGCCCCGCTTAGAGCGGGACTTCTTGCTGCTCACAAGGAAAGCAATTGTTTATTAGTCGTAGAAGTCGCCCATAAAGGATTAGCTCCTTGTTAGAGACCTAAGTCTGCGTTGGCAGCAGCTCTGGTTAGAGGACCAAAGTATCCTGCCACCGGAGTAATACCCTTAGCTGTTTGGTAAGCTTTAACAGCAGCTACAGTCAGAGAATAGTAGTTGCCGGTGTTAAAACCTGCAGCCAGATAACCTTTGGAAATCAGGAATTCCTGCAGTCTTACAACTTCAGCGTTGTTAGAAAGCCCGTAATACAGATTAGTATTGAAAGGCTGAGATGTTGTTCCCTGCAGCTTAACCAATTCTGCCTGTAAAACAGCAATATTGTGAACAATAGCTGTAATCACGGCCTGAATATCAGTTGTAGTTGGATTAGCGGGCAAAACAGGAATTTCTACTAAATCAAGAGGTTCTAGACTTGGGCTCGGACTTGGAGACGGTGAAGCCGAAGGCTCTGGCGAAGTTGTTGGTTCTGGAGAAGTCGTTGGTTCTGGGGAAACCGAAGGAGTTGGACTGGGTGTTGGAGTAGGCGCGGGAACATAGTTGCCTCCGCCAGCGTTTGAAGAACATATTCCGCCGTTTGGAGTAAGAGTATAATCTACATCTGCAGTGGACGTGATAACTAAAGTATTCGTGGTTCCGCTGCAAGTATTTACATTAGTCCCTGTCCCCGCATTTAGTGTGACATCCATATTATTTGGCGATGTCACAGTAAAAGTACTGCCTGTCGGTACAACAACTTGAAGGGTGGTAGTGCCCACAACCACGGATGTAGCCTCTGAACCGGATTTGATGGTTACGGTATAACCTGGTCCAGTGAAATATACATCAGTGTCCGCATCATAAGTTAAGTCAACCGCCAGAACCGCGCTAACCGGCAAACCCATAACAGCAATCGTTACCAACGCCACTAAACCTAATTTTATTTTGTTTTTTGTCATTAT
>CAZNJL010000039.1:0-6672 GCA_964573325.1 uncultured Candidatus Saccharibacteria bacterium
ACAGAGCTAAAATTAAATATCTGCAAAATAAGCTTGCAACGGGCTTATCGTGCAAAAAGAAAATATTGTAGACCTCGTACAGGGCAATTATGGGAAAAGGAAGCAACCCAATAACTCCCTTTGACATAACCGCCAATCCGATAGACAAGCCCGATAAAGCCCAAAGGTAGGTACGATTGCTATGCCGCGCAACGTAATATAAGAAAAGGGCAGAAGTGACGAAAAGAGTAACCATAATATCAATCATTGCCGCCCGCGAGTAATATAAAAAGTGAACGGTAGTTAACAACGCCAAGGCGGCTATAAATGCCGATGATTTACCCAATCTCTTTTTTGCAAAAAAGTAAACCGCCAAGACTATAGAAAATCCTGAAATAGCCGACGGAAGACGAGACATCCACTCACTTACACCTAAAACACGCATAAATCCGGCCATTGCCCACATGTACAGGGGAGGCTTTTCAAACCAAAGCTTACCCGGCATCCAGGTTTGCACAAGATATTCGCCGGTATTAACTATATTCTTGGCAACCTGGGCATATATCGCCTCATCCCAAGGTAAAAGGTGATTCTTTCCCAAAGATGAAAAAATTAGCACTAAAGATAAAAGAAATATAAAAGCAGGACCTAAAACTGTTTTATCTTTAAAATACAAAAGCAGTTTATTTAAGTCATAACTTTTCCCCAAAGCGCTAACCGCGTACAAATAATACAAAAACAAAACTATAAAGAAAAACTCGCTGTTGTATGAGTAGAAAATTCCCGCGATAAGCCAGCCCAGCAAAGACGAAAACATAGCCGACGCGTAGTACATCTGCCCGGAGTCAGTTGAATTTAGTGCCACAAACAAAAGAGTTCCCAAGACAAGCAGAAAAAGTAGCGCTAGGGCGGAAAAGCCAAAGATGCCCGTTTCTGAAAGAGCCTCACCCCATATCGTATGAGCCGGAACTCTTGTTGTAAAGGCAATTGGATCTTTTATAAAATATTCGGGGGCTACTTCCGTTGTTGTAAAATGCTCAAAAAACCCACCGTAGCCTCCTCCTAAAAAAGGATACTTTTCAAAAATCTCCAGGGACCCTTCAATCAGCATAAAATGGGCGTCAAATGAGTCTAGACGGTAATGCAGAAAGTTGTTCACAGTTTCCCTAAAACGGCTTTCTTTTTTGCCATATTCTCCAAATAAAACTCCAAAAATAATTGCTAAAACTACGAAAATCGTCCCAAATCCCTTTAAACCTATTTTTCTATACAAAACCAGAGTTATAAAAGCCACCATGCCGACAAAAGCAACAATCCACGCGGTACGGGAACTGGTTAGAAATAAAACTAGTCCTACAGGAGCGAGCATCAATATATAGACCAGAGATCCGCGGATCTTTTTTGAAGAAAAGGCCATAGCTAAAACAAGCGGTATGAGGGCGGCTAAAAATCCTCCGAAGTGATTTACATCCCAAAACAAGGAACCTAGCCGAGGAAGCCTCCCGGGAACATCCCAAAGAGCGCCGGCAATAATATCTTCCTGATAAAAAAGGTACACTTGCAAAAGTGCGAATAGCGTGAGAACAAAAGCTACAAAAAAATAAAACCGTAAGTAAGATACAGTTAGATTGGGATTATTCTTAAGGAAAACAAACATAAAAATCCCTAGAGCTACGACAGTAGTAAAAAATGCGAAAAGATTAAAACTGGCAGACAAGTTTTGGGTAAATATAAGCGAAATTCCTCTTATAAGCCACAGGGCCGAAAGTATTAGGACAAATGGAGAGAACAGTGTCCGACGGATTTCTTTTAAGTTTTTTTGACGAATAAGGCTTAAGAAAAGTGACAGAGCCGCCCAAGCTAAAAAACCAACCATAAAAATTCTAATTGGCATTATATTCCATTGATAAATGCTGAAAAGCTCCTTGTGAAGCAGTACAGACAATATAAGCAGGACGTAAATTGCCAATTTTCTATCCAGAACAAGCAATCCGAAAGTCGCGAGTAAAATTAATAAGGCAAATAAGACTTCTAGCTGCATTCTACCTATTGTAAAACATTTTATACACTTCTAGGGTTTTTTTGGCAGCGTTTTCCCATGTGTAAACACTTTTAAGATTTTCCGGCACCAACGGAGGGGGCGAGGAAAGTGCTTTCTTAAGGGCTTCTTTAATAGATTCAGGATCGTCAGGCCTGCAATAATAGGCTAAACCACCCAAATACTCCTTTGCCCTATCTCCCGCGGCAACAACATTCGTGCCGCTAAATAAAGCCTCTAGACTGGTCAGTCCGGTGCTTTCAAACCAACTTACGGATACTCCGACTTTGGCAAAATGGTAATAAGAAGGCATCTGCTCATACGGAACTTGCTGTATATAAACTATCCACGGATTTTCCTCAAGTTTTTTCTTAAAACGGTAAATATATTCAAAATGCTGTTTGCCGGGCAATTTTCCAATGAGAACTAGTTTAATATCACTCCCAAGCTCTTCACGAAGCTCTTTGAGGACGTTTATTAAAGTAAGCTGATTTTTACGAGGCTCAATCCGGCCAACGCACAAAATATAATCACCTATTCCCAACGGATTTTGGTAATTTTGGTGGTGCAAGAACTGCACTCCCACCCCATTAGGCACTTTGACCCACTTAAAAGAAACTTTGTAAGTCTCCTGCAGATCTTTTGCTTCTAAATCGGTTTGAACCAAAACCATATTAGCCATTAGTAAAGTTTTTTGATGCATTTTCTCCAGACCGATAAAAACGCTTTTAAGCGTGGGCATAAGTTTTCTACGGTCAAATAAAGAGCGGTAAATATTTTTAAAAGTATCTCGTTTGTGCTGATCTTTAAATAAAAGCTTGGAAATACGGCGAAAATCAAACACAAACTTGTCATCAAAAGCTTTAACCTCCTTAATGTTGTGGTGGATCGGCGATAATATTAAAGGTTTGCCCGCTTCCTTTACTTTCTTAGCGTAAAAATAAGTCTCCGGTGTCCAATCCAGTTGGAAAACATGCACTAAATCGTAAGGAGAAGCATCCACAGACAAATCAGTTTTTATATCCACGCTAACGCCCAATTTCCCAAGCTCCCGGGCGGTATGTTCAATTTGTACTTTATCTCCGCCGCCCTTTTCTAATAGGCCAATGCGCCCTAACATTAAAACTTTCATATCTTTGTTGGGGATTTGAGCAATTAAGCTATTCATTTTGGAGAAGCCTTGAATAAAGATTTAGATATTTTTCGGTAAATGACTCAAAACTGTATAAATCGTGCACTCTTTGGAAGGCGGATTGGGTTAATTCCTTAAACTGGTCGCGTCGCCCATAAAGATCAACCATTTTTTCTGCCAGGTCATTCGGGTTTCCCGCTTCAAAGTAACGGACTGTTGCGCCACCAACCTCCTGCAAGACTTCTAAATCAGAACAGATAACGGGTAATAAATGGGCCATGGCCTCAAGGAGCACTATCCCAAAGCCTTCGGCCAAAGAAGGGAAGACAAAACAATCAAGTGTCGCGTAAAACTTTTGATGGTCTTCGGAAGCAAATCTTCCTGTGATTACAGCGGTATCGTCCAGGTCTAGATCTTTAATTAATTGTTTTGTTTCGGGCTCTAAATCCCCTCCTCCGCCTAAAAATAAAAATGAATTGTCTTCCGCTCCCTTAGCAGCAAGAAAATCTTTAAACTGCTTGTAGGCGTGAATTAAAACTTCATGGCCTTTTTCACGGCTTATGCGACTGATAAAACCAAATATATAGGCATTTTCGGAAATTCCGTATCTCTCGCAAATTTCTTTTCTATACGCCCGTACTTCCGAATCCGCAAGTGCTGTGGAAACAAAGTTAACGCCATTGGGAATGATCGCCAGCTTATCAGGACTAATACCTTCGGATTCTTTAACCCGTTGGCGGCTTTCGGTCAAAGCTATTTCAACGGTTGAAAGCCGATTAACTAAAAACGAATAGATTCGCATGTTTAGTTCTTTTTTCCAGGAAGGCACTTGCCACTCCGAGATTGGGGTGTGCGTATGAGTTACACGAATTTTAACTCCTGCGAAAACGGCTGCTAATAAAGAATTTACAACAGCCTTAAGTTCGTGGCTATGCACCAAGTCAATTTGATTCTGACTCATAAAATGGGCCAATTTTAAAATATATTGGGGGCAAATATCTAACTTTATGCTTTCTTCAGAAACCTTAGCACCTGCTTTGCGGTATTCTTCGGCAAAACTCCCGGGAGCGCACCAGACAAAGACATTGTGTCCTGCGCCAATCATCCCCCGAACCAAATCTAAAACATGTTGCTCCATTCCGCCCGGATTACCCGAATTTAGAGTATATAAAATATTCATAAGTGCTGTTCAATAATATCAAGCATTTGAGCGACTTTGCCATTCCAGTTATTTTCCTTAGCAACTTTCTGTCGTTCTTTAATTTTGGACGCATCATTCTCCAACAACGATTTTTGCACTGCCAAAGCAAACTCCACATCTGTTTTACAAATATAGGATACTGCTTTAAACGGCAAGTACGCGGGAAGATCGGTTACTACAACGGGAAGACCTGCCGCCAAAGCGTCGTGAAACTTTACAGGAAAGCAACCGCCAACTGTATATTCGTTAAGTTTGTAGGGAATAATGTAGCCGTCAAACCCCGCATAATACTTTTCTAATATTTCGTACGGCTTTTGACCTAGGAAATAAATGTTTTTAAACTGCTCCAAACCGGTCTTTGATAAAGACACGTCCTTATCTTTTAAAGCATTTTGGCCTATTAAGACAAAGGATATGTGCGGGTTTTTTTCAGCAATAAGGCTCATCAGATCAATGTCAAACTTATACTCATCCAACGCGCCGGCAAAACCCACACGAGGCCTTGGAATAACTTCTAGTTCCGATGGAATATCTTTTATCTTGCGAACCACATCGTAAAATTTGTCAAAATCTCCGACGTTGGGCGTAAAATAAACATTTTTATTGTGTTGTTTTAGTTTATCCACTAGCCCCGGAGCCGAGGCAAAAACCACATTAGCTCTGGTGGCAAGATATTTTTCTTTAGCACGAACGGCGGCTTTCTTCTCTTCAGTGTCATTGCCCGGAAACCCTTCGTAGTTATCCACGCAGTCGTAAATTAAAAAATCGTGGTGAATGCTGTCTAAATAAATCGGCAAATAGTCTATTTCTACATGATAAGCCCACATTAAGGTTTTCTGTTGTGAGTTGAGGGAGTTTTGCCGGGGGGTTTCTTGTTTTGGTTTGGGGGAGTTTTGCTGTGCAAATAGTTCTTGTTGCGGGGCAAAGATTTTTTGGGCTAACTTTTTTATTCTTGTTGCATGGATTTTTGCAGAAATCTGCTTAAAAGGCAACACGCTCACGGGAGTGAAGATTATTGCGCCGCAAGGATCTTTCTTTGTTTGAAAAAGAAGGCGTTTTAGACCCCAATGACCACGCAAAATCTGTCGTAAAAACACCTTTCCACAATTTATAGGCGGATCAACAAATAAAACTGTGTGGCCTTGCTCAGCCAAGCGACCCATCACATGGCGCTTGTTAGTCCAATTGGGGAAATCCCAAAGTTGGTTGGAAAAGCAGATTATGTTGTAGGTCGCTTTATTTTGTGGCATAAGCTTTTATTGTTCGTGGTCTTTTAGTGGCGATATACTATGCTGGTTAGCAAGATTGGGTTCATTATACTAAAGTAGGGGGATTAATTAAAAGGCAGACTTTAATACACCTGCGCTAAGTAATGCCCTTCTTATATTGAAGGCAATTTCGCTGTCTTTTATAGACCACAGCCATGCGGTATTTATGTCTCCTTGGTCATAAGCGGCATGCCACATTCCGTCGTAAAGGGCAATACCATAGAATTGTACTAAAACCGAAAAGATTATGGTTATCCAAAACAGGCGAACTGCGTAAAAGCCTCTGACGCTAATGTGGGCTTTTTCCGTAGATACTTCCACAGGAATTTTTTTAAAAGGCCAACAATTAAACTCCCGAAAATTTAAAACCACGGGAACCAGCAAAAGTATAAAAAAGGGCAACACATCTGATGCCATGCGGTAACCAAAAGACCATCCGCCAAACCAGTGCTTCCATTTTCCATAGACTAAGGTGTGCGTGATTATGGTCATGAAAAATAAGACATATGGTACATTGTGACGCCATTTTTTAATTGCTAAATAGGCTCCATATAAAGAAAAACCAAGTACGGGAGAGTAGATTAGAATACCTTTGCTGGGGGAAATCCATAATCCTAGAAAACCTTCAGGAAAACGACCGTACCACCCTGTAAAAACCTGACTTGCATAGCCCTGGTTAGAAACATCGCCGTAAAATGTACGGTTGTACCACCAAAAAAATATGATTGAAGGAAATACTCCTAACAAAATCAGAAAAGCGGGTTTTGAAAAGACTGATTTGAGAAAGGATATACTTTTAAGCCTATCCCGAAAGGAAATCCGGTCCCCATCAAGATTATCTAAATCAACCCACCTGGTTACACATAAAAGCCCTAAAAAAGCTACGGCGATGCCCCCTGTAGGCCGAGAAAGAATCATTAGGCCAAAACATAGGCCGGTCAAAAACCATTTTCGCTCATAAATCGCTAGCAAGGCCAAAACCGTAAAAAGCTGAATAGTCCCATGTTGCCATAAGGCCTGCGAAATATGGGCATAATTAATTGTGGCAAAAAGA
>CAZNJL010000040.1:0-6620 GCA_964573325.1 uncultured Candidatus Saccharibacteria bacterium
AACAAGGTAGCCGTAGGGGAATCTGCGGCTGGATCACCTCCTTTCTAAGGAGTAAACATGTGTTTTTGATCTTCAGAATCTTTTTTGCATGAACTTGCAACAAAAGCCTGTAGAAAAAGAAAACACCTTTCATGCGTAGAACTTCGCAAGAAGTTTTACGACTTAGCTATAATGCGAAGCATTTAGCTATGATTTGATTATCCCTATAAACTATGGAAGTAAGGCTGTTTCTCACAAACAGCTTTGGGAAGGTTCGCGAGTGAGCCGTTGCGTGTTAAATATTGACACACAACAAAAACTCGCAAATGAGCATTCTTTTTGCCTTCGGTTTCTTGATGTATACAAGTTTGCAAAACTTGTAAAACTCAAATGTAGCGTTAGCGCTTATTTGTGATCTAGATTTGTTCTGAAAATAAAAAAAGTAATCCCGCGTAACAGCGGGATTATTTATTCACGGCTATCTTTGGGTAATTCTTCTACCCGGGAAGAGTCTTCTACCCCCTCTATCCTGTCAAGCTCTTCGTCAACCATGTTAAAGAGTTCGACCAAAAACCCTACATCTATCCTTTTACCTTCCCGTAGATATCTTTCTGCCAGATCAGGATTAAGACTTCTCCCAATCTCGTAAACATCAGTCTTTTTTTGACCTTTGCCTTTGGGTTGATTTTCCCGAACTTCTATGTCACGAATTTCTTCAGGAGTTAGGTTATATCCTTCCGGCAGACTTCCAAGAATTTGCGCCCAACCATACCTCAGGTTGGAATACGGGCCATGATTGATGCCTCGCGCTTTCCAGCCTTCTACATCTTCGCGTATTAACATCTCCAAAACCATCCCTGCTTTTCTCTCATCCAAACCAACGATTATTGGGATTCTAGTGTCGGAATCGTTTTCATGGGGTCGCTTTCTTGAAGAGGACCTTGTTCCAAGACACTCGAGATAAGCTGTTATCAGTTCATTAGTAGGATCCTGGTAGGTTGTATATTTCTTGACCCGTTCAATTGAGTCGCCGATTTCCGGGTGCCGCATTGCTTTTTGAAGGAGCTCTTCGTACTCTGAATTCTGAAAATTATTATGTTGTACCTCATGTTCTATGGTTGAAATAGCCCTTTCGGCTGTATCGAAGTAAGAACTATCCATCGTTTCGTGGGAATCTGTTGGAAGAATTTGAGGATCTGAAACCCACAAGATAATGTCACCCACACTCTCTCTGTTTATTGTGCCGCCCTTTCCAAAGTTACGTATTGGTTCTCCCTTTAGTGATCCGGTTCCTGGGTAGTAGTTTAAGCAAACCCTGACACTTTTTGGAGCAGGTACTCCATACAGCACCGATAAGCTTTTCAAATATCCGGTTATTGTGGCTGCATGGCCTTCCAAGTGCTCTTCCAATATCTCTTTCCACTTTCCCAACGTCTCGTGTGATACTTCCCACGCCTCTCTTTTTACATCTTCAAATGTTTTCATTTTCTCTGCTTGATCTTGCACCAACTCATCAGACATCGTACCTTCACCATAATCTTCAATTTTACGAGACCCATCATTCTCTTTATCCATTTCGGCAAAAAATCCTATTTGTTGATTAGACGCCTAAAAAATTGTGGAATAATTTTTCCGGCCATGAAAAGAAGGACTGTAATAATTGCGATTTGAATCAAAATATTCAAGGCTTCTTGAGGTGAATCTATATTTTTAAAACTCTTAAGTCGTAGAATAATCGCTCCCAAACAAGGCAGAAGAAATTTTTGAACTGTTTTGTTATTAGTAATATTCATTTTTCCTAAATGGTGGGCGTTCATGGACTCGAACCATGGACCTCTCCCTTATCAGAGGAGTGCTCTAACCATCTGAGCTAAACGCCCCCATAGCTTTTTCGCCGTAATTGATAAATAACCCTATCACAGCAAGCCGCCTTATGATAACACAGAACATTTTTTGTGCCTAGATTTTTACCTCTCGTCCATCAATCTTGCTCCCAGGCATTCATAATCCTGTGTCTTGCCCTTCTAGTCTTAACAAACCCCAACCAATCTTTACTTGGTAACTCTCTCCGCCCCTCCGTTTTAATCTTTACAATATCTCCTGTTTTAACAACATAGTCCAATTTCACTATCTTATTGTTTACGAAAGCTCCCACACACTTATTTCCAATCTCAGTATGTACCGCATACGCAAAATCCACGACGGTTGCTCCTTTGGGTAGCTCAATTATGTCTCCTTTGGGCGTAAAAACATACTCTTTATCTTTAAAAGGTGTATTAGGTGTAAAGGAGGTGTTGGCCGTAAATCCTTGATTCTTCTGTATTTCCCAAAAATTAAGATCTTTAAACCATTCCGGGTGCTTCTTTAAATACTTTTTGAATTCTTCTACGGCTAAGGACTTTTCGCCTTTGTCACCAATTTTGTAGAGCAGATGGGAACTAATTCCGTATTCGGATTGTGTATGCATTTCATGTGTCTTAATTTGAACCTCGGCGACAAAATCTTTTTCTATTTCAAAAACATTATGGATAGCTCTATACCCTGTTGAGCGCGGATTTTTTATATAATCGTCTCTTTCGGAGGTAAGACTTTCCCATAGTTGCTTTAGAAGTGTCTCTACCAGATAGCATTCTTCTACGGTCCCTACAACAATTCTTAGGGCAAACAGATCATAAATATTTTCCAAACTTTCAGCCAGATTACCGCTCTCGTACCCTATACCAATTCTTTTTAGTTTTTTAAATAGGCTGTATAGACTTTTAGTCCTATATTGAATATCAAAGTTACTCAAGCCCTGTTCCAACAGTAGTTCTGTAAGCACCCTCTGTGTATCCCTAAATATCTTTTTGGTCCCCCAAGACCGCTTCTTGACCACTCTGTCTAACTCAAAGTATTCCTTTGGGTAAAGTACTTTAAATGCCGAATCTTCAAGATCTTTGGAGATGCCGGACACCCCGAGCATTTTAGCAAGCGGGGCATACAAATATGTTGCTCTGTTGGCCATCTCTTCTCTTTTGTCCTTTTCAAAAATCCAAGCGCTTTCTAAATCCACCAACTTGTCCACCGCTCTTATTATCAGCAAACGAATATCGTCTACTAAGTTAACAAAGGTTTGGATTAAATACTTCTCATTAAAATCTTTTAGCGCCTCAGTCTTTATCCGCGTTTCGGTCAGAGAATCGTATTTTAAGACCATTTCTGATACCTCTTTGCCCAACTCTTTTTTTATTAAGTTGGCTACTTGTTCAGATTTTTCATCAAGAGCGTGATGTAAAAGAGCTGTTGTTAGAGTTAGTTCATCCTTAATACCATAACTTTTAAGTTTCTTAACGATTTTTTGGGAGTGTTCGTAGTAAGATTCCCCCGAGAGGCGGAATTTCTCTTGATATACTTCCCTTGCTACTTTTTCGGTTTCCTGATAAGTCACTTGTATACTAGTTTTCCAGTAAAGCTATTAATCTTTCCCCTGTCTTCTCTAAAAAGTCTCTTTCCTTACTAATACTTTCGTTTTTAGCCCCTAAGAGCTCTCCATTCTTTGCTATCTTGCTCAAGATTTCTTGAGCCTTTTTGGGGGTTAATGCATTCCATCCCAGATTTTTAGTTTCAATAATATCTAGATTTCCGTCTTCCTGTCCGGGAATATAGGTTAATGCCAGAAAGGGTTTACCGGAAGCTACTGCCTCAAAAAGGAGATTAGGACCAGCTTTTCCGGCCACAATATCTGCCTCATGCATCAGCTCCGACATTTTTTCGGTGTAGCCTATTATTATAATGTCCTTCTCGTCTCTTTTCGTCATACTGCATAGCTTCTTATAGTTTTTGAAAATGTTGTGTAAAACTCTGTTTTTTCCGGCAACAAATATGTATTTGAAATCCTTCTGGTAGTGAAAAAAAGTTGGTAAAAACTTTAGAATATTATTGGTGCCCAAGGATCCCGCGGATATAAGTATTGTCAGCTTGTCATTTTTGGACGGTTTCGGGTTTGGGATTTTGAAAAACTGCCTTTGTGTAAACCACCCAATCTCTTTAAGCTTCTCCTTCGGGATTTCAAAACCTTCTGCTTGTTTTAAGGTTTCCTCATCATAAACTAGATTGTAATCGGCTTCGGGGGAGAATTCCAAGGGATGGACGGTTTTGGGGTTGGCCACTATGTTGATGAATTTGAATTTAAGTTCATTTTTAATATCCGATAGGGCGAAGTTGTATAAAAAATAGGTAGATATAACGATATCCGGTTTATAGTCATTTATAATTTTCGTTATTTTTGCCCTCTTTTTCTTTGTATAAATATTTTCCATTAATTTGATAACCAACTCGTTTTTGGCGATTTTGTAGTATTTGCCATTTAGGCGGGGGAAAAATTGGTATATTGGCTGGTATTGGAAAGTCACTTCACTAAAGGTTTCTTTAACTAGCATGACTTCGTTTTGATCTTTTGACAGGGCTTGCTCAATAGCTTTAGCGATGCTTTCGTGCCCCATAGATGTCGTGAGTATTAGGTATTTCATAGCTCTTCTTATAATCTAGTAGAATGTACCACAAAACTCTTGACAACACAGGTAAGCATTGCTAGTATGTCCGCACCTGTACGGAATGGAATCAACTTCTTATATTTACACAGAAGCTCTGATATGAATGTCTTTATGACATCTAAAACTCAAGCATAATGCGTGGGCATGTGTTTTGTTTTTTCAGAAAAATCCTAAAAATGGTGGTTGGTGCTAGCGGGTCGTGGGCTCGTAGCTCAGCTGGCTAGAGCACTGCATTTGCATTGCAGGGGTCGCGGGTTCGATTCCCGCCGAGTCCACCATAAAAATTGCTTGCAATTTTTATGACTCAACGTAAATGCGAGCGCAAGGCGGGCATTTCGTTGTGCCTCAAAGAAATGTAATCGTTTCTTTGAAAATAGGTCTCGATTGGAAGTTCCAACAGGCAAACTTAAAGGCTCTTTGAAAACTGAGTAAATTGTTCATGTGCAAGGTTTTACTTGTAAAACCTTGCTAGGAAATGTCTTAATTGACATTTCCGGTAAAAATGTACAATTCAAGTGGATGCTTTGCATTCACTTGGTCGTATGCGCCCTTAGGGGCATGTACGACTCACCGAAATAGTAGAAAGAAAATAATGTGTACGGTGGATGCCTTGGGTCTTGATGCCGAAGAAGGACGTGCCAGGCTGCGATAAGCCTCGAGAAGCTGCCAAGAAGCGCTATACTCGGGGATTTCCGAATGGGACAACCCAGCTACCATAAGGTAGTTATCCTTTACTAAAGGCTTGCTTTACGCAAGATATAGGTAAAGCGAAGGTAAGCCGGCGAACTGAAACATCTTAGTAACCGGAAGAAAAGAAACCAAGATAGGTATTTCCTAAGTAGCGGCGAGCGAAAGGGAAACAGCTCAAACTTAAGTAAGGCCTATTTAATTAGACCCATCAAAATTTTGACTTGTCAAAATCTAAATGACTTAGGGGTGTGGAAACTCTATGCCTTAAGGCGAAAGAAGTTAGAAAATTTTTTGTAGGAGAAGCTTGCTGGAAAGCGGCGCCACAGGGGGTAATAGCCCCGTATCCGAAACGAAAAATCTTCTTGAGTTTTCCCGAGTAACACGAGACACGTGTAACCTCGTGTGAATATAGCAGGACCATCTGCTAAAGCTAAATACATCAAGACACCGATAGTGAACTAGTACCGTGAGGGAAAGGTTAAAAGTACCCCGGGTAGGGGAGTGAAATAGAACCTGAAACCGTACACAGACAAGCTGATAGAGCCCGTTCGTAATTTATTACGGACAGGGTGATATTGTGCCTATTGAAAAATGAGCCAGCGAGTTAATATTGCATGCAAGCTTAAGCGACTAAGTCGTGGAGGCATAGGGAAACCGAGTCTTAACCGGCGTTTCCGCTTTTTTATTAAAGCGGAGTTAGTATGTATTATTAGACCCGAAGCCAGGTGAGCTAACCATGGGCAGGATGAAATCTGCCGAAAGACAGATGGAGGTCCGAACCGTTGTATGTGAAAAAATGCTCGGATGACCTGTGGTTAGGGCCGAAACGGTAATCGAACTGGGTGATAGCTGGCTCTCCCCGAAATATATGTAGGTATAGCCTCGATCTTATACGGTTTGTGAGGTAGAGATACTGAAAAGAGTCTGGGCGCTTTGCGTACCAACTCTTACCAAACTCCGAATGCACAAACCTTTGATCGGGAGTCAGTTCCAGGGAGCAAGTTCCTGGCGCAAAAGGAGAACATTCCAGACCATCAGCTAAGGTCCCTAATCTTTGCTTAGTGAGAAAGAAAGTGAAATTGTTTAGACAGCTAGGAGGTTGGCTTAGAAGCAGCAATCCTTTAAAGAAAGCGTAACAGCTCACTAGTTAAACGGCTTCGCGCTGAAGATGTAACGGGACTCAAGCAAAGAACCGACGCTATGGTTTCATTGTTCCTTTGGGAGCAGTGGAAGGTAGGGGAGCATTGATGTCGTGCCAAATTTATACCTTGGCATCATGGCTGTGAAGGCAGACCCGCGAGGGCTGCTGGAGCGGCATCAAGAGAGAATGCTGGCATGAGTAACGAGAAGGTGGTGAAAACCCACCTCGCCGAAAGTCTAAGGGTTCCTCCGCTATGTCAGTCATCGGAGGGTTAGTCG
>CAZNJL010000041.1:0-6562 GCA_964573325.1 uncultured Candidatus Saccharibacteria bacterium
TAAAATACAACACAATAAATATTAAGATATGCAAAATTAATTAATAAATATATACAATAAAATCAGAAAATACTGTTCCAAATTTTGATACAATGATTGCACTATGATACCCACCCAAACTTTAATACTACTCGCAATCGTAATCCTTGGAGGAACAGGATTAATCGGTTACCTAACAATCAACCAAATAAGAAATCTTAAATCGTCGTTGAAAAGCGATGAGGATGCGGTGCTAACTCAATGGCTTAAAGAAATGAAAAGTAGCATGGATCGCAACACCGATACTTTGGAAAAGCAACTCAACGAGAACCGAAACACTATTGATCAAGAATTAAAAAACCAACGAGAGGCGGTTACTCAACAAACAAAAGTTATGTGGGAACGGCTGGAAAATACTTCAAACATTATTGGAAAAGTACAGGAACATCTGGGAGGTTTAAACGAACTCGGCAAGGACATGAAAGATTTAAACAATATCTTGAAATCACCTAAACTCCGCGGGGGATTAGGCGAACAATTTTTATATGAAATTTTAGAAATGGCCTTACCCCATGATCTTTTTAGAACACAGCATAAATTTAAAGACGGGGCAGTTTGCGACGCAATAATTTACACGGACAGGGGAATTATTCCCATAGATTCCAAATTTCCTATGGAAAAATTTAGAGAAATGATAAACGCCGAACAGGAGTCAGAAAGAGAATCTGCAAGAAAAGATTTTTTGAAAGATGTTAAAAAAAGAATTGATGAAGTGGCGGACAAATATATTTTACCGGAAGAAGGAACGACTGAACAGGCGATAATGTATATTCCTTCAGAAAATGTGTTTTATGAAATAATTGTTCATTCACCAAATCTTGTAGAGTACGCGCAACAAAGAAATGTTTTAATAGCCTCACCGAATACTTTTTCATTTTTTGTGAAAACGGTGTTAGTTGCCTACCGACAACACGAGTTTGAGAAGAATGCTAAAGAAGTTTTGAAGGCTTTGGGAGGTATAAAAGTAGAAGCAGGAAAATTCGGAAGCGCGCTGGAAACTCTATCCCGACATATTACAAATGCGTATAACGGTATGGAAAATGTGTCTTCAGCCTTTACCGGACTTTTTGGAAAAATTAAGAATGTACAGAGTATTGAAAAACCTACAAAAGATAAAAATCCAAAGAATCTTGTTGGACAAGAGACTGTACTACTGGAGGATCAATTGGAATAAAACACTATGTGTCCCAATTGATCCTCCGGAACGACCTACCACTCAAACTCCTCCCTCATCTTACTCCAGATCCTGACCGCGGCCAGGTAACTTTTGACGACGAGATAACCGAGCAAAAGAACGCCAACGCCGCCGCCAACCAACGCAATTGCAATTCCCTCACCCATCTCTTAATCCTCCTGCTAAAGTGATTAACTAGCGGTATAATAGCCTAGATGACAGCAAAAATCAAATTAAACGAGAACCAAAAGAAGGCTGTTGAACACCAAAAAGGCCCTTTAATCGTAATTGCCGGAGCGGGCACAGGGAAAACAAGAGTTATAACTGAGCGCATCAAACGGCTTGTCCAAAAAGACGCGACCAACCCAATGAATATTTTGGCCCTAACCTTCACAGAGAAAGCCTCCGAAGAAATGCTTTACCGCATTCAAGACACTATGCCTCTAGCCTACGAAGAACCTTGGGTTTACACCTTTCATAGTTTTTGCGACCGCGTCCTCCGACAGGAAGCTTTAGAAATAGGCCTAGATCCTTCATATAAAATAATTCCCTACCCGAATCAATGGCATTTACTTAGACAAAACTTTTTCTCTATAGATCTAAAATACTACCGACCTTTGGGCAGTCCCACTAAATTTATCGCAGCGATTCTAAAATTTATCTCTCGCCTCCAGGATGAAAATATCTCGCCCGAAAATCTTAAAAAATATGTAACCACAACTCCGTTTGAAGGGGAGGAAAAACAAAGATGGGAAGAGTTGACCTTGATTTACCAAACTTACCAAAACTTAAAAATCCAAAACTCTAAGATGGATTTCGGCGACCTAATAACTTGGACTATTTTTCTATTTAGAAGCCGTCCCAATATTCTAAAAAAATATCAGAAGCAATTTGAGCATATCTTAGTAGATGAATTTCAGGATACAAATTATGCACAATACGAGCTAATTAAACTCCTGTTTCCACGAACCAAAACTTACAAAAGAAGTTTAACCGTTGTTGGCGATGACTCGCAGTCAATATATAAATTTAGAGGAGCGGCCATTTCAAATATTTTGCAATTCCGTGAAGATTACCCATCGACAGAAACTATTACGCTAATTGAAAACTACCGATCGGGACAATCTATTCTTAACGCGGCGTATAAGTTAATTACAAATAACAATCCGGACTCGTTGGAAAGTAAGCTCGGGATATCAAAGGAACTGACCAGCCACGCAAACAAAGCCGATATAAAACCTGAAATAATAGAACTGGAAACTCTGGAAGACGAAGTGGAGTTTGTGATCAGCAAAATAATAGAAATCTTAGGAAAGGAACCTCAATACACGTACAAAGATTTTGCTATTCTCGCCCGTGCCAATAACCACTTAGATCCTGTTATTTTGACATTAAGAAAACACGAATTGCCTTATCAACTAGTGGGCAATCGCGGTTTATACGACAGAAATGAGATCCGCGACTTATTGGCGCTTTTAAAAATTTTAGTGGAACCTACCGACTCCATAAGTCTATATCGCGTCCTTAATTTGGAAAATCTAGCGATTAAAAATGAAACAGTAGCCAAACTTTTAGCGTCTGCAAAATATGAAAAGAAAACTGTCTGGGAGATAGTGCAAACTTCAGAAGATACGCAAATTCTAGAACTTCTAAACCTGATCCAAGAATACCAAGCAAAGATTGCCAAAATAACGCCGGTCACTTTAGTTTACGAGCTAGTCAATCGCGTAAATTATTTGAACCAATTCTTGGACAAAGAAACTGTAGAAAACCAACTATGCTTAAAAAACTTGAATCTGTTTCTTAACAAGGTAAAAAGATTTGAGATAGATTTTAATCGCGACACAAAAGAAATTCCTACCTTAGTGGACTTCTTGGAATATATGGATGTGATGATTGAGGCCGGTGACAATCCGGCACAGGCGGAGATTGAAGACATAGACACGATTAATCTACTTACAGTTCACTCATCAAAAGGGTTGGAATTCCCGGTGGTTTTCATGATTAATCTAACCAGTACTAGATTCCCTTCCCGTAATCGCCGAGACATGATTGAGATCCCTGACGACTTAATTAAAGAGACCCTTCCCCAAGGAGACCCGCACCTACAAGAAGAAAGGCGACTGTTTTATGTCGGAATGACTAGGGCGCAAAAATACTTATTCCTAACTTATGGTAAAGACTATGGAGGCGCGCGGGAAACTATACATAGTGGATTTTTGGACGAAACCGGCGTAAAAATTACCCCGGTAATTCCAGAAAATAGCCGGAAGCCAAGCCAAGAAAGTTTATTCGGCATAAAATCCGGCTATCGTGAGGCACCACTGACTAAAATCACCGGCTTCTTGCCAAAATCATTAAGTTTCACGCAACTTTCTACTTATGAAGAATGTCCTTTAAAATACAAGTACTCGTACATTCTAAATATTCCGACGGCTCCCAGTCACAACCTTACATTTGGAAATACGATTCACGCGACACTAAACGAATTTCACGAAAGATTAGCTATGGAGCAAATATCTTTAGACACATTATTTAAAATTTACGAGAAACACTGGAATCCTTTGGGGTACTTAGATGAGGAACACCGACGGAAAAGATTTGAGAGCGGCAAAGATTTATTGACGCGATATTACGAAAACTTGGATCCAAAATTAGTGGTTCTTAAACAAGAGCAAGGATTTAACATCAATATTAAAGGAATTAATTTCTACGGAAGAATTGACCGCATAGATCGCATCGATGGGGGAGTAGAAATTATTGACTACAAAACCGGAGAGAAGAAAGAGCAAAAGTATGTGGATAAAGATAAACAGGTTTCGTTATACGCTTTGGGAGTTAAAGAAGCCTTGGGACTAAACCCGATTAAATTAACCTTGTATTTCGTGGAAGATGGCGAAAAAATTAGCACCACAAGAACACAAGCAGATTTAGAGCAAATAAAAGAAGAGGTTGTAGAGACAGCCCAACTTATCAAGCAAGGTAAATTTGAAGCAAACGCAGGATACCATTGCAGATGGTGTGATTACAAGAGTATCTGTCCCTTTATGATGAAGGAATAAATACTCTAAATTTTAAATCAATTTATACTCGGCTGATTCAACATACTTATTAGATTTGGAAACTAAAATATCTTGACAGCTTCTTCAACAGCGGTTTATAAATCTTCACATAGGTTCGTGGAAACTCAACGCGCACGCCTCCAAATCTTTCCTTAAAGTGGCTTAATCCACCCCAATTTTTTGTGAAAGCTGGGTACCTCTTATCATCAACCCCCTCCAAATCAAACCACGCATAACCTTTTGATTTTAGATACAGGATGGACTGCCAATACAACTCGTAACCGTTTTTGGTTTTTCTGCCATCAACAGTAGTTCCCCCGTGCATATACCAGACCCCCTCACCAAATCCCAGATACAGATTGCCTCCGGTAATTGCGCCATCAGCCGAATAAGATAATCCCAAAATCGCCTTATCGCCATATAAATCAACTTTTTTCTGAACGTCATCATATCCCTGAATATAAAATTTCTTTTGTCTTCCCGTGGAGGAGTGAATTTCATAAAATTGCTGAACCAAATCATTGTTAGGATTATCAAAAAACTTTACTTTGACTCCCTCGCGCTGCGCTCTTTTAATTGAATATTTACAGCTTCCTGACAAGTCTTCCCACAATTCTTCAGCAGTTTTTCCAAGGTTAATGAAAATGGTTGTTGGCGGACTTAAAGGAGAGCCGTTTGACTCGTACCCCTTCGCCGTCAATACCTGCAAATCCTGGCTTAAACTTGGTTCTATTTTCACTAACGCCACCTTGTTTTCCACCGCAATCGCCTCCAGCTCGTTTAAATCACCTTCAACCAGCCTAACCGGACGCTGAACCTTAATCACATTACCAAACTTACTTGTCATCATTGCCGCATTAGCCCCCAAAGATGTTTTCAATGGCACCCATCCAAGAAACTCTAAATATTGCGCCCATTCATCTGATTGTCTTATATCTAACGGATACATTAAAAAAACCGCTTCCTTAACTTTAAAATTTTCCACCGCAGATTGTTGGATAAATTAAATATTTTATACAGGACGGGATTTAATATCAGATCATAAGAGGGAATATAACCAACATATTTTGCACCAAACTTCATCTTAAAATTAGTAAAGCCCCATTCCGGATCGGAAGAATCGTCGGGGTCGGCGCAAGCCCCCCACATGTCAAAGGTCTTACAACCCAAACTTTTTCCTAGCTTTATTCCCTCCCATCCAACTAGATTGCTGGCAAACAAGTTTCTGTTTTCCTTTGACGAGCCTCCGTAAGGGTAATAAAGGACGCTATCATAAACAAAGAACATCCATGAGGCCAAAGGTTTTTCCTGATAATAGGCTGTTAATATTCTTGCGACCTTCTCCGCTCCTAATATCTCCCAAATTTTTTCGTAATAACTTTTAGGATGAATATAAAAACCTTGTCGATTTGCAGTTCCTAATGCCAAGTCGTAAAACACATCAAAATCTTGAGGAATCACACCTTCCCGAACCTCAACTCCATTTTTTTGCGCATATCTAATGTTGTGACGGTGTTTAGGGTGCATCCTTTGCAGTAGTTCTTCTTCAGAAATATTCAAATCCAGAAGTAGGTTATGAGGAGTAAAAGTTGATTTTGGAGATTTCACACAACCGTTTTTTTCAAAAATTTCTTGGGCATGCGCAGAACGGGCAGAATCCGCCAAAACATTGGGAACATCAAAATTTATAGCGATACAGTTATTTTCCTTCAGGGATGAGCAGACAGTCACGAAATCTACGACAAATGGGTCTACCTTGGGACAATAAGCATAGTAATAGCCTGTAAAAGGAATTTTGTGCCTGGAATAAAAAATCTCCCCAACACGAACTGTTTCCGTGCCAAACGACGCTTTAAATTTTTCCCAAATAGGGGATTGGACTATATGCACAAGGACAGTATAGCATTTCAAGCCTTATTTTAGGGAAAGACCAACTTCCAAATCAGAGTTTAATTGGCCTTCTAAGACACCGATGTTTTTCTCTTTGGCTAAGTTAATTGGTTTATACGACACGATCTCTGTTCCAAACGGTCCCCGGAAGTCAAACCTAAAGATGTCGTTATTTGTTCCCGCTTGTTTTTGCCAATAAAGGGCGTAGGCTGAATCCTCCTTTTTTAAAGAAAGTGTTTCGGGAAGATCATAAATATATTCTAAGCTAATTTCTTCTCCGGGCTGCAGAACAAAGCTTGAAGCAAAAACAGTGTAATTCCCGTCAACATAGGTTTTGGAATCCCTTAAAATATCTCTGGACTCCTCACCACTACGAGTTAAGCTAGCCCCGTTAAGG
>CAZNJL010000042.1:0-6297 GCA_964573325.1 uncultured Candidatus Saccharibacteria bacterium
ACAAAGTGTGTAAAGATAATAGCTTTTGTCCCAGCTCGTTTTCTCCTTCTACAGCGATACCGGACAAGTCAAAGGGATTAATTTTTGCGGGAGAGCTGGGCGAAAAGTCAATATAATTTCCGCCAACGGCGTCACATAAAGTTCTGTACTCTTCTTCAGGATCAATAATAATAACCTCTGCTCCAAAAACCATTAATCTTAAAGCTTCAAGCTTGACGAAGTAAGATTTACCTGCGCCTGATTTTGCAAAGACCACAGAATTGGCATTTTCTAAAGAAAATCTGTCAAATATTATTAGCGAGCCATTATGCCTGTTTATACCGTACATAATGCCCTCATCCATAGTTAATTCAGAGGAAGTAAAAGGAAATGTTGTTGCCAAACTCGTCGTATCCATGTTTCTTGTGATAAGCATTTTGTCCATTCCTGTGGGGATAGTAGACTGAAACGCCTCCTCCATCTGTAAAGTGGCTGTTTTAGAGATCAACAACAAAGATCCTAGCGTAGATTCAAGCTTAGCGGTTACATTATTTAGCTCCTCTATGGAACTAG
The DNA here is from genome assembly GCA_964573325.1 of uncultured Candidatus Saccharibacteria bacterium. Taxonomy (GTDB): domain Bacteria; phylum Patescibacteriota; class WWE3; order UBA101185; family UBA10185; genus JAGPFW01. Next base: position 553 of record CAZNJL010000042.1, read on the forward strand.
CGGGAACCGTAATATAAAAAGAAAACTGAAAATATTTTTCTACTCCTTTAACCAACTGATCCTGTAAATCCGTGGCATCTTCCAGTGCAGCTTTAACCGCCGGGTCGGTAATCTTACCGCGTTCTTTATCAGACATTGTTGTTGCTTCAAGCTCTGTTATTTTTCTACGCAAATCATCCAAAATAGCTTTTGCCTTAATGGGATAATAAAACATTGACATATCAATCGTATGTTCAAAGTTTATTATTGGAGAAAGCCAGTTTGCTCCGACAAACCTAGGATAGCCTGAAATAAATAAAGTGCGATAATAAGAATTCCCAATCTTCAAGTGATCAAAGTCTACCTCTATGGCTGCGGGGGCTATTATATCTTTTATGTTCACCATGCCTTCCGCTAAAGTTTCGGCGGCAGACTTTGAGGAAACTTTCGCCTCCTCCGTATTTTGTTTTTTGTTAAAAAAAGGTAGTTTCATTATTTACTCCTCAAAAATTGCGGGGTTAACTATCGCAGTTTGATAATCTTCTATACCGGTTCTGATTCTCTGCCCATGAACGGTACTGGGATTATAAATATCAAAGTACAACTCCACCAGTTCCTGAGTAGTCAATTGCTCAACCTTAATACCAATTCTCCTAAATTCCTTAGCAATGTGGTCCAATTTAGGTTCAAGATCTATCTGAGCCTTATCCAAGGCTTTTTGTATATCTACACTCACCCTCTTTGTATGGCCTCCGGTAAGCCTTAGAAGAAAGTCGAAAGGGCTTGTGCTTATTTCTCCGCCATTGCCCAAAACGGCGCCTGTAGAGACAGCTATATAAAACTTCTTATCCAAAACCTCGTTGTTAATAATCGTTTCCTGAACAAACTTTCTATATGACTCTGCTTGGTGCTTCATCAAGGGATCTTCAATTCGACTTTCCGTTTTAACTATTTTCTCTAGGTACCCTGTAATATCTAACTTTTTAGACCTAATTACGATTTGAATCGGAAATGTTATGGAATTGATCAACATAGAAAAAGCGGCTATTATTGCATCCTGTTCAATTTCTGAGAGTAAGTCAAAGTTAACTGCGGTAGTCTTAAGGACGCCTGCTACTGCCCCGTTCTTTAGTATAACTAAATCATCTCTGATTTCTTCTATATCTAAGTGATCTTGAGTTGTGGCAGTTATTTTTGACATTTAATACCCTATAATTTCTAGTGAAGGTAAAGGATCGCCCCTAACACTAAGTGGAATTATATCAAAAGAAAGGTTGGTTTCATTGGTTTCGTCCATTTCAATTGTGTATTCTCCGCGAGGTAAAGGAGTGGTGATTAAAAACCTACCTAACTTATCAGTCTTTATGGCACGAATCGGCTCACCTTTTTGATTTTTTATCGCAATAACGACATTTTCCAAGTGTTCGCCTTTTGTATTCATAATAACACCCATTATTATATTAGGTCTGTTAATAGAAGAAGGTAATGCCTTGTAATGAAGTTTTGGCTCAGCGTGCTCATCATCAGAAGGCTGGTTTCTATCTAACATTTCCTGCAGTTTTCTCGTTTTTAGCTCATAATTTTCGTCTGCCCTTGCGGTCAACTCTATAATTTTTTCGCCCCTTATCGGAAGTACGATTTGGCCTTGCGCAGGAGTTAAGTTCACGAATCTCCGACCGGCATGCTGGCCTAGGGGGCGGAGCTTGGGCTCCAAACCAAAGTCCCCTTCTTTTGGTAGTTTGATCTCTGATTTACTCATGCGAGAACGAATAATTTGACTCATCTTGTCTTGTTGCATCAGTCGGGGGGCTTGGGAAGCACGACGCGAAGATGCCCTCAAACCTTCTTTAGACATATCGACCGGCTGTTGAGCCTGTGAAGCGTTTTTTTGGAGAAGTGTCGGCTCTTCAGCAGGCGTCTTCTGCAGCACAGTGTCTAATTCAGGAACAGGCTCCTCTGCGGGCCTGTTCTTATAAGCCTCCTTAATTTTATCTATATATTCCTGTTCGGGAATGTCTAGACTGTCAACCTTGGAACTCTTACCCTGCCCTTGAAGGAACTCTTCCAACTTTCTACGACTAGCGGTCGGAGCTAAAGTTATCAGTTCTTGGTGCATCATGTTAATATTTTGCTCATAAGCAAAGGCTTGCGGCAACATAACTTCCTTTTTCCAGAGTCTCTCTGTGGGAGAATTGATAGCCTTAACAAAATTAACTATCCACTCATCTAAACCTCTCTCCGCTACCGGAACAAAGGCCAAACCAATGCCTAATAAACCGATGCCCAGAACAAAAAACCAGGTAAAGGGTTGGGGAACGGAGAGCTTGGCCATGTAGGCCGTACCGGCCGCAACAAGGATATAAATAAACTGCCTCATGGTTAAATCGCCTACTAACTTAAATTCAACATCCATTATGTTTTGAGGAACCGCATGTTGTTTGTTTGTAATTTGTTGTTCTCGGGTGGGCATATGTATTTAATTATACGGTAGTTTTTATCTTAATTTCGATACCAATTCTTCCAAAGACAGAAGACAAGTGTCCTGTTCTGTTCTGCGTTTAAGTTCTATTTTGTCACCGGTTTTTTCTGAAACCACAAGACGATAGGGCGTGCCTAAGAGGTCTGCTTCGGCAAATTTACCACCAGCGGATACTTCAAGGCGATCATCAAAAAGTACCTCTACTTTTTCTCTTACCAATAATTGATAAACCTCGTACGCCTTTTTACAAACTATAGTATTGTCCATATTTAAACCCACTAGATGGCATTTATAGGGGGTTACTGATTCGGGCCAGACTATTCCTCTTTCATCAGCCAAAACTTCAACAATCGTACCCATAGAACGGCAAGGAGATATTCCGTAACTTCCCATGACTACGGGCTTTTTCTCGTTGTTCTCATCAGTATATAACAACCCCAACCCGGTAGAAAATTTCGTACCTAGTTTAAAAATATTACCTACTTCTATTGCCGATACCTCTTCTAACTCACTTCTATCAAGCCCTAAATCCAATAAAACCTCATCATTAAACACTTCTTTGTTTACAGCCAATCGTTTGTCTCGATCTAAATAAATTGTATCCTCACCCGCAGCGCAAACTGTCTGGAATTCATGGCTGTATTTACTAAAAGCACCACCATCGGCAAAAGTAAGGTAAGTTTTTTCACCGATGCCCAGACGATCAAAAATTCTATGATAAGCCTTGATAGCCTCCTCGTAAAAGGCATCTAATCCCGCGATATTCCTATTAAAAGAATAAAGATCTTTCATAATAAAGTCCCTTGCCCTTATAATTCCACCTCTAGCCCTTAATTCGTTGCGAAATTTGTTTTGAAATTGGAAGGCGTATACAGGAAGATCTTTATAAGACTGAATGTGGCGCTTCATTAAATTAGTCAGAGGCTCTTCGTGAGTTGGAGCTAAACCTAATTCCGTGCCATTTTTTAGCTTAGTTTTAAACCAAACATCTATAACCTCATCATCCCATCTACCGGTTGCGCCCCAAACTTCAGGGTTTTGAAGGGCGCCTAACAAGATTTCCTGCCCACCAATAAACTCCATCTCTTCCCTGATTATCTGGATTATTTTATCTAATACCTTTTTACCCAACGGAAGATACGCGTAAACCCCCGCCATCTCCTTTTGCACATACCCCGCCTGGCTCAATAATTGGGCACTATAACTTACTTCGTCTCCGGGAATATCTTTTTTAGATTTTGTAAATATTTTGGTATATAGCATTTTCTAGCCTATAGGCAAGAGATTATACATTACAAGAAATTCCCTACTCTTCTAACTCAAGTTCTTCGTCAACCTCAATAACATCTTCATCATAATCAATAACGGAGGCGTTACTTCGCAGCTCGCCACCAACAAGTTCAGGATTTTCATAAACATTACCTGCCACTTTAAGGCCTCTTAGAGATCTTTTATCACTAAAGTCTATCGTGTTCCCGCCATCCACAAATTTAATCACATATCTGGCGCTATCGTTGTCCCACAAAACCACCCCCAGCTTTTCCTGCGCCCCCACCTTAACAACATCACCCTCAAAGATTTTCCTTCTTCTATCGTCTTTTATACTAATATATTGCATTATTATGATGCCGTCGTTTAGATCCTCGCTCACGTACCAATCCGCGCCCTTTTTCTTCGGAGTACCCCTGGAATACAGAATTTTTTCCATCACACCAACGGCAACATTGGCGTACATATAGTCTTTCTCTCTATGCCAAGCTCTAAAGGAATATTCGTGATTTTCCATTTCTAAGCCTTTCTATTTATAAAAACCTGTTAATTGAAGCCATTTTAGCACAGTTACCTTTGAATCAGGGGATATTTGTGCAAAAACAAAAACTAAACCTCGGGTGATGCCGAGTTGTCATCTATTACGACTTTTAACAAGAACGGATAAGCAGAGTAGTACAACCAATGAGACATTCATAGCATTAAAAAGGCCGGAAACTTTTAGACCGCATAAAGACGTAATTAGGGTCGCTAGCCCTAAGGCGTACCGAAGACCTTTTCTATAAACCAGCTTCGAGTTAGATAAGACGGGAGCCTTACACCTATTAATGAAAAATATGCCTATTGAAGAGGTTAAAAATACGATAGCCCAAATTAAAAAAAGCACAACTGCTATAACACTTGTATCTTCAGGCTTCTCTGTAGTAATTATTTTGAACAAAAATAATAGAGACAGCAAATCAAGAAGTGTTACTGAATACAAAAATCTCGGCATGCCTCTATTTTAGCACCTGCCCTAATTTAATAATCTTTTAATCTTTATGTGGTAATGATTAAAAAGGCTGATTTTTACAGTAGGCACGAATAAATAATAACCAACCAAAATGCGTATATTAGCTATAACTTCTAATCAATGCCTCTGGCGCAGAGTAAAATCTTCTTTATCAGAACATTTCACAATTGACCACATCCCCAAAGGAGCTATTGGTCTGTACTCAGTTCAAGAACCTTACTATAGCGGTCTAATAATAGATAGCGATCTTCCTGATATGGGTGGGAGTAATTTGTGTTCACAGATCCGTCAACAAGGTATAACTACGCCTATTATAATGATTAACGCCACAGGAAAAATTTCCGAACGGGTATCTTCATTAAACCAGGGGGCAGATGCTGTGCTATCAAAAATATTTGAGCCGTCAGAATTACTCGCTACTTTAAAGTCGCTGCTGAGAAGATTCGCAGACGGATCGTTTCCGGCGAATAATATTTATCAAGTGGGGAACATAACAGTTGATTTGTGGAATCAAGTTGTACGAAAAGGTTCAAAAGTAGTTTTCCTTAGAAAAAGGGAATTTGCGCTGCTAGATTTTTTCATACGAAACAAAGGAAGGGTTTTACCAAGAGAAATGATCCAAGACACACTTTGGCAAGACAGCCTTAAAAAAGATTCTAATGTAGTTGATGTTTGCGTCTGCTCATTGAGAAAAGATTTACGAAACATGATAGGCTTAAATTTAATAAAAACCGTGTACGGAGTGGGTTATGTGTACAACGACTCTCATTTGCAATCAAACTCCTGAAACCATATCATTAAAGCATGTACTCACCTTTTAATTTAGCCTACCAATTAGTCAGAACCGCCCGCCCCAGGCAATGGCTTAAAAATCTAAGCGTCTTTGCAGCACCGGTTTTTTCAGGAATGCTATTCGACAGGGATGTCCTTTCCTTGGGATTAAAGAGTTTTGTCGCTTTTTGTTTAGTTTCTTCCGGCGCTTACTTTGTCAACGACATTATGGATC
>CAZNJL010000043.1:0-6172 GCA_964573325.1 uncultured Candidatus Saccharibacteria bacterium
AGTTCGAATCCTGCCTACCACATAAACAAAAACCCCTTTGTTTGTAAGGGTTTTTGTCTTGGTCCCTCGCTTTTGCTCGGGATGATGAAAATCTAAGCCGCTTCGTGGCAAGATTTTCTATCAGCTCCCCAGTCCAAATCTTATTATAACCCTTGAAAACTGGGGCTATATGGCGATGCTGAAAGAAAAGTTGCGGGAGATAAAAGGGTTTTGCAAACAATCAAAATTGCTCCCCACCCTTGCGGCTGCTTAAATAATCTTTTCAAAAATAATAGGGTATGATTTTATCAATCATACCCTAGTTGTCTTTACAGATTACCCTTCTTTGACGATTTTGCCATCTTTAATCGTCCAAGAAGGGCTCGGCTTAAATTGGATATGGACGGCAGGTATAGGTAGCAAGCTCCCGCTGCCATCGTCTTCTAGTATCTCCCCGGCAAAACCCTCGTCCATATCAGTATTATCAATATGGACACTGACGATCTTTATGCCGTTCTTTTGTGGATAAATTGTTCCAACTACCTTGTTGTCCATTAAGATCACAACCAGCATCTGTCCTTTTTGTATACTGTGCTCTACCATATAGAATATAACCGGAGACTCCTCGCCAAGCTCAATTTCAATATCCTCATCTGGCACATTCTCCCACTTCGCCAGATTTTTAATGACAGACATAAAGTCTCTTCTTACCTCTTCCATAGTTGGGGACACACCCTCGGAACCGAATTCAAACTCTTCGTTCATAATTTCCACGACCCGGCTTTCGCCGGTTTTCTTGTTTTTCACACTGATTTTCATTTTCGATACCTCCCATAACTTTTTAAAAAGTGGCAATCCTCCTAATTGTTGATGATACAAAAATTAATCAGGACAAACATCGGGCATATCCTGCCCTGGGAAATGTTCCTCATTCCACGACCACCCGTCCCTTTCCTTCTTTAACGCCTCCTCCGGTTTGCTTCTATACCATCTAGTTCTTGCCGGGCCTCTGTTCCCCATTACGGTCTTGCACGTAACATCTGAACAATAGAAAAAAATGTCGGGATCTCCAGAAATACGGAGCTCTTCAATGCCTATACTTCCACAGGCAGGGCAATGACCAAACTGATTATCTTGATTCCAATCCTCTTCGTTAACAACCACATCAGAACCAGATTTTCTTGGATATTGATTTAACATAACCTTCTCCTTTCATATCTCCGCCCCGCAACTTTCACAATATAAATAATCACTTAATAAATCCTCTTCGGGCACTGAATTTTTATGCCCGCAAGCAACACACTCTACTATTCCCCCAAAGTCCTCTATTGGGATTATGCGTTCACCACAACACGGACAACAAGGATCTCGAAAATTCAATTTTTTACAATCAATCTTGCCTCCACAAAAAATACAAACATCAGAATCTTGAGTCCATGCAAGTAATTCAAGATCCAAACCTTTTGAAATAAATCCTTCTTGTTTGAGAACTTTATAAGTAGTCGTTACACCGCTAATGCCACAAATATATGGAATATATTTCCGCTCATTGATTTCTATAACCTGACTCAATCTGCCTATCTTTTGGATAATACCGTCGGCTACTAAGCCAAAAATAATCTGGCTATAAAAATTGCGTTGAACAACAATATAATAATCACCTCCATGAAAAAATGCTCTTTCTTTTATAAGCTCTAAAAAGCCCTCCCAATCCTGTTTGGTCTTTTGCATTCTTATCACCATCCTCTCGCAATCAAAATTTTGACACCCAATCTATTTTTTATTATTAATATACTAGTTCAACCTCATCCTAAGCCCATTTTCCCAAAAATCAAGCAAAAACTGCCAAGAACGGCAGTTTTTGAATTGTATAATGATATTATAGAATTGCTCGCTTGGAGGGACAGCTTTCGAACTTATGACTGGGCCAAGGCCCTTCCAGCACCGGATCTCGCGGTAAGGGAAATCAGACAATTACTGGCTCTGGTTTGATACAGTGCATGTCAAACGAGCTCAAAACTTATTCTTTGGAGAAAATATGAAAACGATCAATGACAAAGAAATAGCGGTACAACTCGGAAACGAAATAGACAAAAGGCTACATGGTGACGAGATTGATGTCTTGGCTCAATACATATCTATGGTTTATGTTGGCGGAAGCACAAAGGCAATGCACGATAGAGTTTATAACGAGATACTGCCTAAATTCACAGGCAACAAAAACCTCACAGATGAAGAAAAGAAGGTTAATGTCGTAAAAATCGCCTATCTGTTTGGCATGGATACCCAAGCTCCATTATGGGAATCGGTTAGTAACCAATACGCTTCGTTGGCGACGAACTTCTCCAAAAATCTCTTAAAAGAATATGGTTGCAACACGCCAAGCGAAAAAGCACTGGCCCAAGTTATAGCCAATGCCTATGTGAGGATTCTTGAATACTCAAATACATTAGAAAATTGCAGGAATAGAACCGTCAATACCAATCTTATAGGATACTTCTCAATAATCAGCAAAGAGCTGGATCGGGCTAACCGACAGTTTATAACCGCCCTAACAACCCTGAAACAGCTAAAAGCGCCATCGCTTGAAGTGAATGTGACGGCGAAAACGGCTTTTATCGCCCAAAACCAGCAGTTGAATGTAAATCAAAGCAATAATGAAAACATTGAACCCAAATGATTTCGGAAAAAATATCTTGGTTGAAAACTGCCAAAAAATCAAAATAAATGATTTTTTGAGGGTTTGTCGCGCCGAATTGAAAAGAGCGATCCTGAATTCAGAAATAGAAGTGCTGGGTTTGAATATTAACCTGGCAACCTCCAAAACCTGCTTTAACGGTATCAGATTCTGGTTTGTCTGCCCGTTATGTCATAAAAAAGCTGGCATACTCTTTAGCCACCCAATAACAAATGGGGTTGGATGCCGGACATGCCTGGGACTAAATTATCGAAAAAGGAGATACAAAGGGATGGTTGAGGAAAAAAAATAGTGAGATCAAAGATTAACCTAAAGCCCTCCCAAGTCCCCAACCTCTCAGCAAGAGGGATAGCCCCGATTTGCCGCCTGTTCGTCCCTGGAGCAAGCGATTGAGCCGAGGCAAAGATTTCCATTCATAACCTTGACCCACCGATTTGACCAAAATTAAAAATCTGATACGATTTTGCTTAACTTAAGCGAATGTTAAGCAAAATATGTCGAGTCATAATTCCTTGATTAGTCAATTATATTTTTATTGCATTAAATATATCCGTAAATTTAATATTTCCGTCCCGTAGAAATCTTTCCTGTTTTTCTACATCTTCAACTGAAAACAGATTTTCCATCGCCACTTCTACTCCAAGATTCAAAATGGGACGGTTAAGAGCTTCGTTGAGTTTTGAAATTACCTCTCGCCTTATAGCAGCTTCGAGTTTTTTTCCACGAAGGAAACGGATCATCGAATAGTATTCTGTGATATTGTCACCAGACAACTGGCGCTGATTCCAGCCAAAACATTTTGTAAGTTTTGCGACTTCTAAGTACTTAGCTTTACTGAACTCCTTCAGGTCAAACCCTATATTTTCGTTTTTACCCATTGCCTCCATTTGAAATTCTGGCACCAATTCTTTACTCAACTGCCACAGACGCTTCAATAAAAAATATATCCTTCGCTTACCACCATATTGTTTCGGAAAATTAATCCGCAATATCTTTTCAGCAGGTATCTTTACTATCTGGGTGCGTATTCGAGATTCTTTCGCCTCCCACCACGGTACTACTTGGTAGTAGCGATTCCAAAAACGGAATAAATAAAATGGCTGCAACAGTTCAAAGCTAAAACTCTCAATCTCTCCCGCCTCGTTCCTCTTGCAAACAATCTCATAAAATGCCACTCCGTCAGAAAAAAGGACATGAGCGGTTGTTGTTACAAAATCACAAATTGCATCTTCCACATAATACGCGTGTTCACGCTGAGATATACCGCTGGCAATTAGCCTTTGTTGCTGTGGTGTTTGCGCTGGTTCAATCTTGGCTGGATATCTTTCTCTTTCACCCCTGTAAATCATGAAGGGCATAATTCCCGCATACATATCTTCAATGAACATGAGAGAGTCGCTGCGATATGGGGGTTTTCTCCGGTGGCGACCAGAGATTCGCACCGATAGCTGATTATCATTATGCTGCCGTGAATACCAGGATTCCTCCCAGCGACTCAAAAAGAAAGGGTCTTTCAAGAAGGACTTTATGTGTTCTTTAGCTTTTTTAATAAAGTTATTCATCTTCGTCTATTTCTTCGTTAGGATTATGCTCTTCCTCCTGAATTGATTCTTTGAAGTTGTGCCTATCAGGAAGTTCAACGCCAGCCGCGGCAGGGAGATTTGATAAATACGTAGCAAAAAAAATATCCCTTACTGAGGCCATTAGCCTTAAACCACCCGAGCGCTCAAGAACCCTTATTACCGGACTAGTATGTGTGGGCTGTCTCCGTCCATTTACGGAATCGTAACTCCTATCGTCTGGGAAAACAGGTATGCTACATTCTCTCATTCTGTGCTCAAAAGCAATTTGCCAATTACTTCTTAACATTGCTTGTGGCATTATCTGGAAAATACTATCTCGGTAACTACAAATCGCTGCTATAAACTCAATAACTTTTTTAGCGTCTGGTGCGGCTGCAATATAAATATCCCAAAGTTGTCTTGCTACATTCCAAAGTCCTTGATTTTGATACAGCTCAGCATAAAGTTTTACATAGCCAGTAATCTCAAAAAGATTTATTAGAGGTTCGGTGGAGTAAATTATTTTACTATCTTCTTGGCTCCAATTTTGTACTTTCTGCCGGGTCATATCGTGTGCAGCTAAGGATGCCTCAAATACTATCGGCAAAATCTTCTTTAATCGTTCGTGGTTATTATCCTCACAGGCTTCATAGCAAGCCCCAACCCCCAAAGTCAGCGCTTGCCCAAAGTAATCAGGCAGATCATCTCCTACGACCAGAGTCTTTAATTTTGGAAGCAAACCAATCATCGTGTCGTTAACCTCTTTTATCCTATCAATCGCTGTCTCTTCTTCCTGTATGAAATCGAACGATGCCCAAGGCAAATCTTTCAATTGATGAAAACGCGAACAGTCCTCAAAGTGTTTTTTAAGTATGCTAACCAGTCTTTGATATCTATTTGAAAATTCTATCCATCGTTGCACAAATTGAACTGCCAGCGAAAACTGTTCATTTGCGATTAACTTTTCAAACCTTTGTTGAAAATAATCTTTATGTAGAGATTTTATGCAATTAAAATAACTCTGGAGAGAAAATATATATTTTTGTAAGCAAAACGCACGAATATACCATCCCCGAGAGACTTGGTGTCCTTCGATAAGTCTTTCATTTTTTAACTCTCGTGCCGTATCTTCAAGACGAGAGAGCATAGTCAGCGGTAGCCCTGCGAGATAGATACTTCTATCATCGGAAGTCCAATTAATCTTTGAAAAAATCGCATCAAGATTATCCGCCGTTTGTTTATCGAGATATTTCATCAAACCAAGCAAAGCCATGGTTGCCAATCTTCCTTCTGCATCTACAAAAGCCAACTGCTCTTTATGCCCAATCTGATCAGCCGCTTCTGTCTTTATGGGCTGTGCAACATTCGTAGCTTCACCGAGTTTTTGAAAAAGTAATTTTAATCCTTGTTCGTCAAAATCTTTTCCGTAGGTTTCAGCTACATCAACAAAGACTTCAAATCCTTGATACACGAAGCCAGCCTTTTTCTCACTATTGAGATGTTTCAATATTTTTACCGCAATATCTAAAACTTGCTCCTCAAACCAAGTGAAGTCTTTTATCGTTTTCGGCTGTAGGGTGGTACCTGTATTAAGGGCTAAGGCAATTTGTGTCGAATTTGCAAGGGTCCAACTTTCAAACTGATTTTTTGTTTTATACCAAAAACTGTTTGTGGGAATCTTATTTTTATAGTCTGAATAAAAAAATAATAATCCACCTAGATATTTTAGGGCAACGATTAGTTGCTCTTCTGATAGCTTGATCTCTTTGATACCAAAATTAATGAAATTATTTATCAACTCCAGATTAGCTGAGGCCAGCCGTCTCTGATGATTTTGAAGAGCTGGTTTAGTCCACTGGAAACCTGGAGGCGCTATATATTTGATGGAATCTGCAATATCTCCCGATACCCATGGCAAAGAATCTGTTGGCTC
>CAZNJL010000044.1:0-6045 GCA_964573325.1 uncultured Candidatus Saccharibacteria bacterium
TCGACTTTGACGGAACAATCGCCGACACTTTTTCCATTTTTTGTGAAGCTTTCAAAGAAATAGGGCAGGAGATTGGTCTAAAAGAACTAACAGAAGAAGACATTAAAAATTACCGCCTAAAGGGAGCCGAAGATCTTATCAAAGAATTTAGAATAATGCCCTGGAGGTTGCCCACGCTGATTAAAAAAGGACAGAGGTTATTTAGAGACAAAATGAACGGAACCCAACCTTTTGACCAAATGCCCGAAACTCTAAGACGGATTTTTGAGAAAAAAATAAAAATGGGCATTATTACGACAAACTCCAAGCGAAACGTGGCAACATTTTTAAAAAAGTACGATTTGGAAGTTTTTGATTTTATAGTTTCCGCACCCAGCATCTTCGGCAAAACTAAAGCTATTAAAAGAGCTATCAAAAAATACCGATTGGAAAAAGAGGAAGTCATCTACGTCGGAGACGAGATCAGAGATATTGAAGGTGCGCAAAAAGCAGGAATTAGAGTGGCAGCTGTGGTATGGGGATATAACAATTCTAACCTGCTAGAAGAAAATAAGCCCGACTTTGTAATTAGAAAACCGCGAGACCTGCTTAAACTTTTTCAGGTTCTGTAAAAATCCGTAACATTTTGGAAGCCGTCTGCTCCCATGTATACGAATCGGCAATTATTTTGGCTTGTAAGACCGCTTCCCGCACGGAAGACTTGCCTGCGGAAGATTCATCAAGTTTCAAAAAATCATGAATCTTTGCGGCAATATCCTGCACATTATGGGGATCAAAATAAATTGCGGCATCTTTAGCGATCGATCTATAAGCCGGAATATCGGATACTATGGCGGGAACTTCGCAGGCCATTGCCTCCAACAGGGGAAGGCCAAAGCCTTCTTCAAAGCTTGCGCTGATATATGCCACAGACCCGGATAGCAGACTAATCAGATCCTCTTCGGGCACACGCCCCAAAAAGAAAACCTGGTCCGGGACTTCATATCCTCCCGGAGCCGCCAAGTCTTCGTCATAATCCCACCCCAGTTTTCCGCAAACTAGAAGATTGATAATAATTCCGTAATTATCTTTTAATAATGCTATAGCCTCTATAATAGATTTAAGATTTTTTCGAGGTTGAATCGTAGAAATGAAAATTAGGTAGGGCCTATTAGAAAGGTTGATATTTTGCATTTTCTCATGATGGGAAATGGTCTTGGAAATCTCTTCAGTTGAAGACTTTTTAAATTTATCAGAAACCCCCTCGGGAATAACCGCGATATCGGGATTTTTCAACTTCCAGCCGTCAGCAACCTTACTCAAAATTGCTTCTTTGGTAAATTCCGACGGAGCAACAATTTTATCCGAAAAACGACAAACAAGTTTTTCCGGTAAACCTGCTAAAACCTTCCTCAACGGACGATGGTACAAATCGGCATAAACGTACTCTAATCCATGAATCATGGACACAATTTTAGTTCGCCCAAAATACAAAAAGGGGAAGGTATGCACGGCGGTGAAAAAAACATCAAACTTTTCCATGTACAGCTCCTTCAACAAACTAACTTGGGTCCAAGAAATAAACCCCGGCACTATTTTTACACAAAAATTTAGGCCAAGATTTTCTAAAACCTTTTGCGCTTCTTCGTTGGGGGACTTATCCAAATAAATACAATAGGAGTTTTCTGCATCAACCAAGGAAAGCGCTTTAATCAAATTCAAAGTGTACAGCTCGGGACCCGCCAATTTATCGACCGTAAGTTTTTGTCCGTTTATAGCAATTTTCATTTACTTTATATCTGTTTTTACTTTATTTGTAGCAACTCGCGCTTGTTTTAGACCCGCCTTATTTACTGCTACAATACTAACATGAAAACCATTGGAATTGACGCCCGATTCTGGGGAGAGGCAGGCCCCGGAAGATATACCAAAGCACTTGTGGAACATCTCCAAAAAATTGACACGGAAAATAATTATGTTGTTTTCTTACGCGAAAAAGGTTTTAGCCAGTTTAATCCACAGAACCCAAATTTTCGTAAAGTTTTGGCAAATTACAAATGGTATTCCTGGGAAGAGCAGATACTTTTCTTATGGCAAATTCTAAAGTACAAACTGGATTTGTTTTATGTACCTCACTTTAATATTCCCGTTTTGTATCCGCGAAAAATAGTAACCGCAATTCCCGACATTATCATGCATTCTTTTAGCACAAATAGAGCCACAACTCACACGAGCTTAAAGTTTTTAATAAAGAAATTGGCGTATCATTTAGTGTTTTTGACCGCCGTAGCAAGATCTAAAAAAATAATAGTGCCCACAGAAACGGTAAAAAAAAGCTTTTTGGCTTTTTACCCGTTTTTAAAGGAAAAAAAGCTGATAGTGGCAACCGAAGGAATAGATCCCGATTTTACAAAAGATACTTCTGCCGATTATGAAAAAGAAGTTCTGGCCAAATACGGGATAAACAGACAATTTCTACTTTTCGTGGGAAGTATGTACAGACATAAAAATGTAAAAAAGCTGGTTGACGCCTTTATGATCCTGAAAAATGAATACGGATATAGCGGGCAGTTGGTTTTAGTAGGTAAACGGGACTTTTTTTCGGAGGAAATAGAGGGGTATGTTAAGCAAATGTGTCAAACACAGACGGAAAGAATAGACTCCAGAAATAACGACATCGCAACGCGGGTCGGGATCAAGAGTAACGACATCATATTACCCGGACTAAAAAGTTATGTGGAAGACTCCGAAATTATAGCTTTAAGAAAAAACGCCGAATTGTATATCTTTCCGTCTTTGCAAGAAGGGTTTAGTTTAACTCCATTGGAAGGAATGACGTGGGGACTTCCTGCGGTAATTTCCGACATACCTTGCCATAAAGAGGTCTATGGCGACTCAGCAGAATATTTTGACCCCAACGATGCCGGCGACATCGCAAAGACCGTAAACAAAGTGCTAAGCGACCACGAGTTGCGGGAACGATTGCAGAAAAAAGGCTACGAAAGAGTAAAAATGTACAACTGGGAAAGTACAGCGAAAATAACAGAGGAGATTTTTGAGACTGTTCTGCAGACTTACTAAAGTTTACCGATTCTTGGACCGATTCCCCGGAAGAAGATAGGGGATATGTCTGAGCCAAAGCTCAAAGGTATATCCCCTAAAAATCCTCTTCCATCTCTACACCGCCTGCCTGGTATTTTGCCGAACCCACTCGGCATCCTTCGCGAAGTACCACCCATCGTACTGTCCCCCAACGACACGGAGAATGAACTCGGCCCTCAGGCGGTCCTCTACAAACTCAGTCCCTTCCTCAAGGTGTGCAACATTGCAAAGCCTTCCAAGAAACAGGGGTATCGTACAATCCCACTGAAGCACCATCTCGCCCTCCTTGTCTCCCTTTTTAAAGTGCTGAAAAGTAACTCATTCCATGTTAACCTATTTCGTTAGCCCCCAACACAACCAATCTTTTGATTATCTTTTTTGCTACAAACAGAAGAACCCGGCAAACCTTCTAATCAGCTACAAAATCCTCAACCAAAGTGTTAAATTGCGCAAAATGGGTTTCATTCAAATTATGCCCGGCGGAACCAACAATCTTAAAAATAGACGGGCCGATAAGCTTGTGTAATTTCTGTCCCACTTTCAACGGTAAAATCTCATCATCTGCGCCCCAAATAATAAGCGTGGGGCACATAGTTTTGCGAGCCACTTTGGCTAAGTTCTGCCCAAGCACCATATCCTTAACTTGTTTCCTATAAGTATTTTTCTCTATAGATAATTTAAAAGCTCTGCACAGCGACTGAACAAATGGATTATTCATATCTTTTCCAAGCTTGCCCATCACAAATTTTCCTGTTTTGAAAAAAAGTATCTTAACATGGACTAAAAAACCTCTACTTTCAATCCCCGCCGCCGCCACGAGAATAAGCCTATCCAGTGGACAAGAAGACGCTTCGGAACAGGTAGCGGCATAAGCAATAGAAACCCTCCCGCCAAAACTTTTTCCTACTAAGACAACATTTTCCAGACGCATAGTGTCAACAAAATCCTGTACAAAGCGGGCGTATTCATAAACACCCCAAACTTCCTCGGGAGTTTCGCTAACTCCAAAGCCCGGAAAGTCTATGGCTATACAGTTATATTTTTTGGCAAGTTCCTTGATGTTTTCCGGCCAAGAAGAGCTAGATCCCTCCCAGCCATTCAAGAAAACTAGTGTTTTTTGGAAACCACCGGCGGGAGATTCCTGTTCATAATGTACTTTTATTCCGTTAATTTCGGTTATTTTGCGCATAAATTGTTTAACGACCTTACAAACACAACCTATACACTATTCAAATATCCCTGAGGATCAAAACCGGCCTGTCTTGTAGCCAAGGCTTTGTGGTACACAGTGTATCCGGATGCTTTGTCTAGCCGATCTACAAAATTATCCCAATTGAGAAAATGTGCTTTGACAGGAAGTCGTTCCCTGTTTTGTGGGGTATCAAGTACATAGGTTTTATCAGATTCAAAGACAGGCCTTAAAAGATTTATAAACCCAAGAGGATCCTCATCTGCAAAATCAATAGCTTCAGCAAACAAATAGGGGACACTCCCGTCTAAGGTTTCAAACCAACTCCAAAGGCGACTACCGCCGGAAGTTTCTCCATGAAAATAAAGAGGTTTTCCCCGGCGAGTACAAGATATTATCCTTTTCTCCGGGGCAGAAAATGTCTCATAAGCTGTTTTAAGAGTTTGCTCAAATATACCTATATCCGATGCTAACAGCTTTCCTACAGTATACATCTCCGCTGTTCTTAAAGTAGGCGGTAAAATCGGATTATGCATATTAGCGGGAGGAATCTCAACAGAAAATCCCTTCCATCCGTCCGGAATTGGTAAATTAAGTTCGTCACAGACGCGCGTGTTTATAATACCCAAAGTGGTATCTGCTTTTATACGCAACTTAGATTTTAGTATAGCTTCCTTATTTTCAAACATTCCGGGATTTATGTGTGTATCGTATATATTTGTCAGGAAAGCTATATTAGGGGCAAGCAACTCGGATAATTGGTGTACATGATCTTCCATATAGGCGCTATATTCCATAACAACAAAAGCGGTATCGGGATCAACTCTGTTGACATAATGGCACATAACAGATAACGGAGTTAACCTTTTAGAATAAAACCGAGAAACATCTCTGCCTTCAACCGCTAATAAATGCTCTAAAAAAGCGACGGTAGTAGTTTTACCAACCGAACCGGTAACTCCAACAATATACGGATCTGTGCGTTCTCTGGCAAATTCGTACAGTTGTGTGGCCAACCTGTCTAAAGACCTTACCCGCAAACACTCTTGGCCACCAATCTCCAAACCCGGTTCCAAAGCTAAATACCATCCTTTATCTTGAGAGACCCTCTCTGCAATCGGCCGTCTATCAAAGGAAGCGTTCCAATCACTTTCTCCGTCTGAATGTGTGGCGAAATATAGATTGTCCTTTAACTCAACGGGCCTTTGAGGTATGCCTACAATATCTATCCACTCGTAATCGGGGTTATTTTTAATATCACTTTCAATCAGATTATCTCCCGCTATATCTAAAACTTCTTCGTGAGAAAATTGCATAATTGAAGATAGTATACAAGATAATATTTTGGTGTGAGTTACGGAAGATTCTTAAAGGTCATAGTATAAATCTTATAATTTTTTACTATTGACAAACGGGTAGAATTTCTACTATGATGTATATTAGTGACTTGCCCCGCACTATGGGGCATTTCTTTTGCTCTATATGTATAGACTAAATCAAAACAAGGCCAAAGAGGTTATTCGTAAAGTATAAACCAGCGCAACACGCTGGTTTTTTGTTTGATTTAGTAAATTTAGAACTGTTAAGATTGTATATAGTTTTTGAAAGGCGGTGAATAATATATGAAAAAAATTTTAGCAAGTATAGCTATAATAGCAGCCATCGCATCTGTAGGCTACTTAGGAACACAAGCTTTATTCAGTGACACAGAGACTTCTACACTGTATATCCATCAGCTTCCTTGATAATTGGGTCTCCATTTACATTCATGTCGT
>CAZNJL010000045.1:0-5912 GCA_964573325.1 uncultured Candidatus Saccharibacteria bacterium
ATTATTTCCCCTGTTCCACTTACTACATTCTCTGTCCCTCCATCGTCATAATTCATCATGCCGTTATTATAAATACCGAACCACCAAGCATTTGTAGCCGATTCACCAGTTCTATTTCCTATGATTTGTTCGTGGCTTTTATCAAAAGTATTTATATAAACCCAGAACGTAACTGCAAAATTTCCTGCTCCGAATCTTAAACTCGTATCGTTTCCGCAATTTACATAATCGTCGCCACTTCCATCAAACTGTAACGCGCCACCAACACGGCCAGAGAAAGTCCAAGTCGGACCGTTGATAAGGGTTCCATTATTACTTCCCGTATAATCATACGCCGTCTGCCCTGTCCCTTCGTCAAACGTCCAATAGCTCACCGGATTTCCAGACCCGCCGTCGTTTATCATCCCATCATTTCCCTGGCCTGATTTGTCAAAAACTAAAGGCCCCGATGCTTCATCCATTGACCAATACCCCACCAGTCCCCTCGTCATCGTATCCTCCGGAACTTTAGCTCCACCGCCAAACCATCCGTTCAACGCCCCCACCGTCCCCACCACAACCAAAACCACCCCCACAGATATCCCTATCACCATCGGTTTTTTAAATATTTTTAAAAATTTAACCTTTTTAATTCCCCTCATATTTTCTCCAGCTTGGCTAAGCCAAGCTGGAACTTGGCTAAGCCAAGTTTGGCTTCAAGAATAAATGTTTGATTTCTTTATTATAATTTTATAAACGTTTTCTATAAAATCACCGCCGGCATAACCTATGACAAAGGCTAAAGCCGAAGTAAACTGTCCGAAAAGAGTAAATCCTAATTCTTTTATCGCAATCGTCGCCACCATACCAACCAATCCGGAAATAATCATCATCCCTAAAAAGTATTTCCACCTAAAAGGGACATTTTTGTAAGAAAACTGATGTTTAATAAAACCAACCAATCCCCTAAGAAATCCTCCTCCGAATGCCGCAATAATTATATATGTAATCATATTATATTTTCGTAATGATTTATTCGCTCCATAGTATTATCATATCTTAAAACTACGCATACGGCATCCACTCTGTAGGACCCCTGCCACTTCTTCCATGCCGTATAAGCTCTGGCATTGCCCCATAATTTTCTCAATTTTTTATTGTTAATTGTTTCTTCCGGCGTTCCGAAATCTTCTCCTCTTTTCGTTCTTACTTCCACAAATACCATTTCATCTGCTTTTTTGGCTATCAAATCAATCTCCGCATATTTTGTTTTGTAATTTTGCTCGATTATCTTGTATCCTTTTTCTTCCAAATAATTCTTTGCAATTTCTTCCCCAAACTTTCCTGTCGCCAAATTAGATTGATTCATATATTTTGGGGCGATATTGCA
The DNA here is from genome assembly GCA_964573325.1 of uncultured Candidatus Saccharibacteria bacterium. Classification (GTDB taxonomy): domain Bacteria; phylum Patescibacteriota; class WWE3; order UBA101185; family UBA10185; genus JAGPFW01. The sequence continues at coordinate 1,370 of CAZNJL010000045.1, forward strand.
AAGCCTCGGCCATATGGGAAATTGTTATCTCCGGCACTCCTTCCAAGTCGGCAATGGTTCTGGCTACTTTTATCATTTTCATATATGAACGGGCCGATAGTTGAAACTTCATGCTTGCTTGTCTTAAAAGTTGTTCCACTTCTTTTGCCAAATTGCAGTATTTTTTAACATGGCTGTTTTTCATTTGGGCATTTGACTGAATTGAATCTTTCTCAAAACGCTTTTCCTGTATTTTTCTCGCCAAAACAACTCTTTGCCTTATTATTTCCGAGGATTCCAATAGCTCGGAATTTTTCTGATTGTCCGAAAATTCTCTTGTATCAACTGGCTGAACAGTAATATGCAAGTCAATCCTATCGAGAATTGGTCCCGAAATCCTCTTCTGATACTTTCTTACCTGACGAGGAGTACAAACGCAGTTTTTCTTTGGATGATTTAAATAGCCGCAGGGACAGGGATTAGCCGAAGCCACCAGCATAAATTCTGCTGGGTACTTCACTCTTTCTTTGCTTCTTGAAATCGTGAGGTAGCCGTCTTCCAATGGCTGGCGCATTGCTTCCATAACTTGTCTTGGAAACTCATTAAACTCGTCCAGAAAAAGAACTCCCCTGTGAGCCAAACTCACCTCGCCTGGATGAGGCCTTGTTCCGCCGCCAATAAGTCCGACTGGCGAGGCGGTATGATGAGGCGCCCTGAATTGCCGACACGTTATTAATGAGCCTCCAGGAGGTATGTTTCCTGCTGCAGAATATATTTTTGTTACTTCCAGTGATTCTTTTTCATTCAATGATGGCATAATTCCGGGCAAAGCCCTGGCCAACATGGTTTTTCCAGAACCTGGAGAGCCAATCATAATAATATTATGTCCGCCGGCGGCTGCAATTTCCATTGCCCTCTTCGCCTGTTCTTGCCCTAAAACCTCTTTCATATCAAATTCAGCCGGGGCAGGCGGGTCGTCTGGAATCTCCTGATATTCAACTGGCTCAATATTTTTTCTATTTAAGAAATGCGATGCTAACTGGAACAAATTTTCAACCGGAAAGACTTTTACGCCTTTTATTGCCGCTGCCTCATTTGCTGAATCTTTGGGCACATAGAGATTCTGAAATCCCGCTTCTCTGGCGAAAAGAGCCATCAAAAGCGCCCCTTTTGTGTGTCGCAGAGAACCGTCAAGCGATAATTCTCCCAAGAATAAAGATTTTTCGGGTATGACGAATTGCAATGCGCTGTTCAGAATTCCCACGGCAATCGGCAAGTCATAAAGGGATCCTTCTTTCGGAATGTCTGCGGGGGCTAAATTTACGGTAATTTTCTTTGCCGGAAAATCAATGCCGGAACTTGAAACTGCCGCCCTGACTCTTTCTTTGCTTTCATCAACCGCTTTATCGGGAAGACCGACAATTTCAAATCCCGGCAAGCCTCTACTTGCCAAATTCACTTCCACGTCCACTTTTATGGTTTCCAGCCCTAAATTTGCGACGGATGGAACTTTAATCAACATAATATTTTCCTCCTTCTTGATTTATAAAACCTTTTAATTGCATTAAAGATAATGTTGTTCCAATTTTTGAAACCGACATGCCCAGCAATCTAGCTAAGCCATCTGCTTCCAACGGCTCTTTCTGCAATTGGTTAATTATCTCTTGCTCTATTTTACCCATTTCCAAACTTGGCTTAGCTAAGTCTCCAGCTTGGCTAAGCCAAGCTGACGATTTATTGTAGTATTTTAAAATATCTCTCGCCTCAGTTACTACCTCGGCTCCTTCTTTTATCAACTGAGCGGTTCCTTTGGAAACTTCACTGGTTAATGGTCCCGGAACGGCGAATATTTTTCTGCCGAATTTTTTGGCATATTCAGCAGTTATCAACGTCCCACTGTTTAATCCCGCCTCAACCACTAAGACCGCTTTTGACAAACCGGCGACTATTCTGTTTCTTTTGGGATAAGTCCAGTTTGCTGGCGGAAAATTTCCTTCATATTCAGAAATAATTAATCCCTTATTATCTAAAATTTTATTGTAAAGTTCTTCCTGATATTCGGGATGTATCATATCTATTCCACAGGGCATCACGGCTATTGTCCTGCTCCCCGCTTCCACTGCCGTCTTGTGAGCCGCTTCATCTCCGCCATACATAAATCCGGAAACTATGGTCACGCCAGCCGATGCAATTTCCGTCACCAATTGTTCAGTCATTTTCCTTCCATAACTTGTCAGTCTTCTTGAGCCGACTACTGCCAAACAATTTTCAAAAATTTCCTCGTCCCAACTTCCCTTGTAATATAATTTTTCCGGCACTCCCTTGCCAATTTTTTTTAATAATTCCGGATATTTTTTATCTTTTATCGTAATTATGTTCTCCATAATTATACTTTGCGGGCGAGAGTAAAACCGAAAACTCTTTTTACCCCCGACTTTTTTAATACCTTACAGCACTCTTGCATCGTCGCCCCGCTTGTCCAGACGTCGTCTACCAACAAAACATTGTTATAGCAATTTACTCCTTGTTTTCTTTGAAAAGAATCTTTAACATTTGCCAATCTTTTTTCTTTATTCAGTTCTGTTTGCGATGGGGTATCCTTTATTTTTTCAAGCAACGGTAATACTTCTCTGTCTGTTATTTCTCCCACCTTTCTGGCGATCAGCTCTGCCTGATTAAACCTTCTTTTTATTTCTTTTTTCTTAAACATCGGCACAAAAGTTATTGTCGTGTCTTCCGGAACATACGGTTCTCTTATCTCGAACGCTTTTTCAACAAGTTCATCTATTACGTCAAACATACCGTCATATTTAATTTTAAAAATAATCTTTTTGATCAACCCTTCGTACTCCCACGCACTAACCAATTCTTCCAGCCCGCCTGTTAAAAAAATACTTGGGGCTTCGGAGAGAAATAAACTGCACTTCTCACAAATATATCTCCCCTCCTTCCCGCACGCCACGCACCTTTTTGGTAATAAACTGTCTACTATTATTTCTTTTAATTCTCTCCACATTTTATCGGCTTGGCTAAGCTAAGTCGGTGATTACTCCAAGAAAAGATGATTAACTGCATTAAATTTCCTTGTTGATAAAATATCTTTGGCAAATTGCTGGTATTTTGCTGGCTCCGGGAAAAAATTAGCCAGAATGCCTCTATCGATAATTATTGAATTTCTTTTCCCTAGATATTCTTGATGTGTGCTCCATGGATAATCTTCTGCAAATTTCATAATGGTATTTATGTCTTTTACCCCGTTTTCCTTGAGATTCGGCTCCGCTAATTCTCCCGGGTTTACGACATTCAGATAAATTAGAAGGTATTGTAGATACAGATCTTTATCTATCGGAACGGCCTTGAATGTCCCTTGGAATAAACTTCCTACTCTTTCATGTTTTTTATTAAAATATCCAGTGTATCCTGTCCCGATCTTATGCATAAAAGAGGATATGCCGTTCTCTTCTATCTCTTCCAGGATTAAATGATAATGATTTGGCATTAGGCAATCTGCCATGATTTTGACTAAAGGTTTCCATTCTCTATGTTCGCGTTCCATAAAATCTTTTAATGTCCTAAAATTTAATCCTCCTTTTTCATTTTCTATTTCCCAGAGCAGATTTGCCGAATTTTCTTTATCATTAAACAGATATAACCCCTGAATAAATCTCCATCTATCGGCGTCGGTTCTAAAAATATCTCTTTTTTCTACTCCCCTGTTAAAAACGTGATATATTCCTCCTTTTGTAAATTTGATTTTCCTCATTTATTATTTCCTATTTTCTTTGTCTGCCTGCGGCTTGGCTAAGCCAAGCGGAAATTCACGCCTTAATCTTTATTTGAAGTGGGTGGAAAGGCCAGCGTTGTAGTCTTGGAGGATTTGGTCTTGGGTGCGGGCGTAGTTGTAGATGCGGACGTCGTCGATGAGCCCGTTAAAAGGATTAGAATTTGCAACGTGATTTCCTATCAACAAGTTAGAATTATAATGAACCAATGTCGTGGTTATGTTACTTAACGCACTCACTCTGCCGTCAATATAAATCAGACCCTGTATTCCAGTCCAGACCCCGACTAGATGATGCCAATTATTGTCGGTGATGATTTCTGTTGTTTGTGCCACATAATTGAAAGTTGATGAATCCCCAACGCCTACCCGTAAGATATTCGCACTGCCAAACTCAAATCCATACCCCAATTTGCTGCTAAATAAATACTTATCAACAATGCTTTGAATAGTTCCTATTCCGCTTCTCTTTATCCACGCCTCCAAAGTAAATTGATTGGTAGTAAAATTAACACTGGCACTATTTCCGCAATCCACATAATCATTAGTGCCGTCGAAGGAAAGGGCGGAGCCGTATTTGCCTTCTACCCAGGTGGGGTCGCCGGCGTCTGCGGCAGTGGTGGAGCCTAGACGGCCGTCGTTGTTATTTAAACTTTCGTCAAAGGCGGTTTGGCCAATTCCTTCGTCAAAAGTCCAATGAGCGACCGGTTCACCGCGGTTGTAGTGGTAGCGGACTTCCGTAGCTGAAAGAACGCGGTTGTAGATGCGGACTTCGTCTACAAA
>CAZNJL010000046.1:0-5868 GCA_964573325.1 uncultured Candidatus Saccharibacteria bacterium
GGTGGAATGCCTGCTTCAATAGATGGACCGCATCCCAATTCGACCTGCAATGGCAGGTACTTTACCAGTTCCGTTAAATTTCCGATTCTTTTTGGATTTCCGCGAATGTCTTTTGTTCTAATGCCTGTTCGTAATACTTCCCAAGGGTGTCTTCTAACGTCTGCCGGTATTTTTCCATTTTTGCTAAAAAGTGTTAGTTCTCTTATACAGTAGTCTTTTGGAAATACTCTTTTTTCCTTTATATCCTCGGGATGTTTTTGGAATTTATCAATTTGTAGGAAGAGATCTTCTTTGGAATAAAGTCCTTCCTTTTCACCTTTCCAATCACCTTTACTTAAACTAGCCTGTATTTTATTTTCATAAGAAGCAATCTCTTCTTTCGGAAAGCACAGATGAAGCCAGATATAAGGTTTTGTTAGGCAAAAAGAATATGAATTATTTGGTTCCTCAATTATTTCGTATTCATCATAGTACTGCAGCATTCTTCGTCTCATATCACCGGAGGTTTTCCAGTCGGATAGGTCTTTATTTCGGATGTCCTGTGTTCTCCTCCACAACCCCTCTATAGCTTTTCTGTGCGGGTTAGAAAATTGTTTTTGCCATCTGTCGCATGTGTTCTTGGTTAGTCCTGTCTTTACGCGAAAGGGTAACATCATAGCAGATACATTATATATTAATTATGCTTCTCGCCGTACTTATTCTTTGTCATCCTTGCAGCGGTTGTTTTAAAGGAAGGTTTAAACTTTAAAGCAATCATCGGTGTTGCATTAATGGTTTTAGGATCACTTTTGATAGCCTTGTAAGTTTTGGATTAACAAGTCGCTCTCCGGTAATGTAAGTTGCCATTTAGCGCTTGAGTTTGAAACGACCACCTATCCTATGCATATTTTCTCCATGCTGTTTGGCTGAACATGTCGGTCAGGGGCTAGCTTTTAGAGTTTCGTAAAACTAAATATTTACCAATTAGCTAAATTCATCGCAAGTTCTAAATACCTATCTTGTCTTGCTTCAATATCTTTAATTGTATTGCAAATATTGACATCGAGTTTTATATGAGTACAGAAATCGCCAATACAATCATCCCTTTTTTCTCCTGAGAGTTTTTCGCAAATTGAAACATCTTTATTAGCCATGGCCCTATCTCTTACGCAATCTTTTAATACGCTCTCATTACCTTCACAAAAGGAAATATCCTGTTTGAAAAAAGTTAAACAGTGAAGGTTATCCCCGCAAAGCGAAACATCTCTTTCCTTTAGTGCGCGACAGGTGTATTTATCCGGAGTGCCTAATTCATCGCAGTACTCTGTCTTTATTTCATCGGATTTATTCCAGGCATATAAATTAGTTACGTAATTCATGTAACATTGTTCTTTTTCATCCAGGCTATAATCAATTTCACTACAAAAACTAGGATTTTTACTTGATACTGCAAGCATATAGTAGCAAACGTGTTTACCTGACTCTTCCTGGATTTTTTCACAATAAGAAGAATCTGCTTTTGCATGTGCCAGGCAGATATTTTTTTCCTTTTCTTCATTTATTCCCTCGCAAAATCTTTCATCGTGATTTACAAGCGCTAAACAATAATATCTCTCGCTATAAGGCGATTGATCAGATAGGGGTATTTTTTTACATAACTTATTTGAAGGATTGTCCGGAACTTCAATTGCTTCTAATTCTTGAATAAGCCCTCCTCTATCGCCAAATTCCTTATCGATACCGTCTGCCTTATCTATTTCACCGGCCGGATTGCAATCTCCCGCTTCTGAAACCCAGTCACATTCTGTATGAGATGAGCACTCTTGCTTATTCCCATCGTAACTTGGGCAAAAGATTTCTTGGTTTCCTGATCTATGGTTTATGAGATAAAATCCCATAATTCCCAATACAGCAATTCCTGTAATAACAGTAAGTACCACGAACAGAGTTCGCGGAATTTTTTTGGTTTTTGGAAACTTATCTACTTTGTTTTCATCGACTCCGACCATACTATCAATCTCGCCTATTTCCATATTGTCTATTATGGTATACCATAATGAACTTCAGGAATAGTTTTATGAAAATCCAATAGCTTAATTAGTAAAAAAGCCGATTGACTCCCCACTATCAGAGTGATATAAATTGGAAAGTATCTATATTTTAAAAAATGATTAATCCGGTTAAAATGAGGCCTTATTACGTAAAAGATAAAAAACCGGTTAAAGATGAATTTGGTAGAAATCTTTTTACCCGCGCCCCACAATTAACGTACGAATTCTCCTCTAAATTTTGGCAGCAAAAGAACAATGAAATAGACCGTCAAATTAATAAGTCAAATACACAAGTTGTTGTCTTAACTTCACATCCAAGCGATGTTACTCATGTTATTTACGAAACCTTAAAACAACATCCCATAGGAAAATACGCTGTTTCAACAACCATTGAGCAAGAATTCCCCGATGGAGAGCTAAAAATACTGATTGACGATGAGGCAACCAAAGCTCAATCGGTTTATATTGTGGCTTCAATTCTTAACGAAAGAGATTTCAGCCGAGTTAAAAAAATTGCGGATCATTATAAGAATACTTTAAATGCCAAATTCATTACCTTAATTTGTTCTTATTTAGGTTCCACGCGCGAAGACAAAAATGTTACAACAAAAGGTGATTATGAGCCCAGCGTAACGAGCATCAGAGCGGAAATCGGCGGACTTTCATCATTTATCGATAAAATGATCGTTATAGAACCCCATTCCTTTGCTACCCAGGCTTGTGCTGCGTTCTTTGGAATACCGCTGGCGCCAATTTCCCCTTGGAAATTTATGATTGAACAATTGTCGAAAAAAATTAAAATAAATTCTGAAAATTTTCTTGTCGTAAGGCCTGATAAAGGACGAAATTTAGCTGCTGCCAGAATCGGTGAGTATCTTAACCTGCCATTCGTTTCCTTTGATAAAGTTAGAGTTTCGGGGCAGGCGGTAACTCTTTTTGAACTATCAGATGATGAAAAAAAATTAGTCAAAGGAAAAATTTGCATTATTTATGACGATGAAGCCTCAACAATGGGAACAATTTTTGCCTTAGCAGAGGCCTTGAAAGGATATGGAGCAAAAACATCAGCTGTCTGTCTGGTTCATTGTAAATTTACATCCGGATGGGAGACGAAAATCAAACACTCGCTTTTTTCTCTTGTTTTGGGTACTGACTCCCGACAGCCAATTGGAAATATTAACATTGCTGACAACATTGAGATCGTATCCTTAGGAAGTTTAATTATTGAACTAATCAAAGCGGACATTAGGGGGGTAAATTTTTGGACCGATAAAAACTTTAAAGGGATGATTCTCCAAGAAGAGTAAAATTTACTTTTCTTATTCCGGTTTAACCAAGCTCAATTTCTTAAGAAACTCCAGAGTGACTCTGACAGATGGGTTTTTGTCGTTTACAAAGTAAACGCGATCGCCAAACCGATCGACCAGATTGGTGACGAATTCATCCGCCCACGAAGGTGTGAAAGTGGTGACTCCTTTAAAATCAAGCTTTAGCATCTCATTTTCAGCTATATTTTGTAACAGCGGTTCTACTGCCGCAAGCGCCTCGCGCCCATCTTGTCTTGATGTCAGAATGTTTCCAAATTTTTTTAGTTCTAGTTTCATATTTTGCTTAAAACCTTATTAATGCTAAACAGCCACTGTAATATAAGTCAGTTTTACTTATTTCCATCTTTTTAGTTCTGTTATTAACGGAGACTTTTGCTCCGCCACTATAGAAGTCAAGTTCTATGGCTTTACTTAATACTACTTCCAACACAAATTTAAGTCCATTTCCTCTTGCCTCAGGTGCTCTACCCGAGATTACTTCAGTAAATGCAATGTGCAGAGCATCCTCATCGTTATTGACATCAGGTTTCACTCTTTTTATTGTTCTTAAGATTCCCTGTCCCCTGTCTGTTAAATCTATGCACTTTGGGTTTTTTATCAATCCGGGGGAAAGTATTTGGTTCCTCCGGCTTAAAACCTATTATTTGGAAACCGTACTTCTCAATATCCTCTTTAGACCACATGTCCCATCCATCAGCACCCTTAGTTTTTATTAAGTAGGTTACCGCTCTTTGTATTTGACGCCCGGTATATTTGTTTTGAGCATGATCCCATTCTCTTAATACAAGAATATCCCCAACCTCAATATCCCAGTCCGCAAGTCTTAGTTCGAAGTTTTTGTCTCCAACGGCAACCTTGTCGAAGTACTCTGCCCAAATTTTCTTTTCTACGATTTTCATACTAACCGATTATAACTCAAAACTTGTTAATTCTTCTTAATGGTGTGCTCTGAAGCCTGTCCGGAACTAACTGGTATGGAAGACAAAACACTTTAATAAGATTGTTATTTTTGGATCTCCATGAATTTATAGGAAGGGTATTAGAAAGCCAGGATTTCGTCGGTTGAAAGTTAAGTATATGCGGTTTTTGACCCTGTGATTTTTATTTGGCTGAGCGTGTCGGTCGAGAATCTACCAAGGTATCAAAGAAAGTTCGGGCCATTTTTTTAGCCACTTGTTAACTTTATAGTTAAAATCGCTTTCGCGCATCACAGTTGTTTTATTCGGTCTAAGTATCATTTCAAGACTATCCGTAAGGCCATAGGGCGCCATAATTATATAGGCATCATCCGTTTTTTTTACTCCCACGCAAGAAACCGTAATCGGCCAAGAAGCTACACCATCTTCACTGGATATTAAGGGGCGCATCTTTAATCCCCAATCTTTTTCTATCCATAAATGCACTCTAGCTTGATTTACAACATCCAAATTAATTTTCAGATCCGCAAATTTTTCTGTAACTAATTTTTTAATTTTATTTTCCTTGTCTATAGATATATCCGGATCAAAATATATTAAATCGTAATCTTTTATCCCGTTTTCTATTTTTCTATTTGTCAGTTGGTTCCAAATAGTTTGATTTAAGCAACCGGACACTAAATACCAATTAGATATGTTACTGACAAACCCGCGGTTTAAGATTGCGTCAATATTTGAATTTCTAAGAATTAAATCTAAAAATATTTTTTCTTGTTTTTTGATAGGGAGTTTATATTGTTGCACGTATCAATAATACCACTCATTCTAGTACACCCTGTATACGGTTTCTCCAGGTTACATGGCTGGCCATTAGATACCAAGTCCAAACTGCTCTGTTAATCTAAAGATTATACCACCCACTAGAATACGCGTCATAAGATACAGCCGGAGAATACTCCCCCTTTTCACAATGATTAATAGGCTTTATTTTTATTTTTTGCCAAGGCTGTACATTTGGAAGAAATTCATGCCCATCGTTTGAAGTTTTTTCAACTTTCCAGGGGTAATTTTCCGTACCGTCATCGATCTTAATATTAACTTTGTTTGCATCGTATTGAGTCCATGTAACAAGCATTCCCTCAATCCCCTCTTTAGTCGTAAATTCCAATTTTATCCATGTTGTTTCCGGTGGTTTGGACCAATGGCATCGTGTATCTTCTAAGAACCTGTTTTCATCAGCAAAAGAACTATTTTCATCAGTAGTGGTTGTTACTTCATGCATAAAGTGAATGAATAAAGCTCCGTAGACTAAACCGTCCTCATCAAATCCTGCAGCCAAGTCATTAACACCATTACCATCCAAATCTCCTATAGAGGCTACAGAAGCGCCATATGTGGCGTCATCGGCTAATGTAGCGCCATATGTGGTGTTACCAGTTAATTTGACCGTGGAATCGATGGAGCCATCTGTGTTCATAAAGTGAATGTAAATTGCTCCTCGGTCAGTACCTCCCGTATCATCTCCCGGGGCTCCTACCGCCAAATCAATTACACCATCGTTATTTAAATCGCCCGGTGAATCTACGGAGAACC
>CAZNJL010000047.1:0-5799 GCA_964573325.1 uncultured Candidatus Saccharibacteria bacterium
GCTGCCAGAAAAGGCCATTTGGAAGAAATCGAGCACCTTTTGAACGAGGGGGCGGATGTCAATGTGGTAGAAAATAATTCCGGCATGACAGCCCTTATGATAGTAGCTTATGATATGGGGCAGTTTGATGAAGTCGCAAAACTCCTTCTTGATAAAGGCGCTAATGTCAACGCTAAAGCCAAGGACGGTAATACAGCGCTGATGGGGGCTGTCCTGAAACGTAAGTACAATTTGGCAAAACTCCTTCTTGATAAAGGGGCCGACATTAATGTTCAGGACAAGTATGGCAATACAGCGTTGAAGTGGGCTACTGATACTGGTCGGCAAGATGTGGTAAATCTCCTGAAAGATCATGGAGCGTCTTCAGTTCTAGTTTTGGATACTCATCGGCATTACAATTTATCAAACACACAAAATAGTTCTGTTTATTGCAAGACTACCCGGAAGACACGAATGTTCACAGAACATAATGGTCTTGCGAATCAAATTTTATTTGAGAATGGACTGCTGAAAACAGAAAATTACTTAGAGAATCTGGTCGCAGAGGGCAAAGCAAAATGGATTCCAAAAGGGACACAAGTGAAAAGACTACAAAGTCTGCCAGGTGGCGAAGCCGGTGCGTTGCTTGTAGAGGTAAATGGAACTAAACTTTTTACACATATTGATTCCCTCTCATGTGGACTAGGCGACCAACCCAAACCGGAAGTCGAAGAAAAGCATGGCTCTAAAATAATTGACTGTAGAAAGATTAAAGATTTTCTGTATATTACTTGTAGTGCAGATGTGCAAGATGTGGTTCTTAGCACTAATTGTAAAGAGGCGTTTTGTTATCGTCAGGAAGTAAACCTGAGGACTGGTAATAACAAGATTAGCATGTATGGATTCAAAGGCGACAGCCAACGGGGCTATCCCGGTGAATCTGGACAGACACTCCTCCCAGACAAAAACGGCGTGTTTAAACTAGAAATATGCGAAAAAGGGGTTGACGACTGTAAATACTTTGAGTGGAATGATTGACTAGAACGTCCCGTCACTTGTATATCAGGCCCCTTGCTTTTCCTGGATTGGATTAATTTGACTTGTCGTTTTTCTACTATCAAAAAAATTCGAGTGTTTTTTTGTTTATAGCCATCATTTTTTCGTTTAAACTAAGACTATTATCTTTCTGTATTTTGTCAATTTCAGAGTCCCACTTCTGCAGTTGCGTACCAATACCGTCTATTATAGGTTTTAAATCTTGCTTACCTATTGCGTCAGCAATAGCATCAGGAGTCATGTCAGTTATTTTCTGTATTCGAGTTAAGCCTTGTGGAGATGAAAGGTTCTTCAAAACCGCCATACAAATGTTCTTTCCACCTTCACCTCCAACTTTTGCAAATGTTGTAACCATGTTGTAAGATTGAAGTGCTATTGAAGCCTTTTGTTGATCGGTCCAGTTACCAGCCAATCCCCAGTTTGTTGTTATTTCATTTATTGAATTACCTATTTGATTGACATCCGCTTCTGTAAATTTATCATTACGCTTGAGTGAAAATAAAGCAGTTCCTAACACTTTTTCGTAAGGTTCTAGTTTTTTGTCTTCCTGTTTCTTTGTTTCTGTTGATCCTGTTTTTTCTTTGGTGACATTGGATGGTTGAGTCTTCGGTTCTTGTTTTTCAGTTTCTACCGATCCGTGGTCTTTTAAGAGTTTGGCTATCTCAGGCTGGGCAAAAGATATTGTCATCTCATCAACAATTGCACCATTATCAAGAAGAAATTTTGCGATTTTAGTGTGTCCCGCCTTAGAAGCATATATTAGTGGTGTCATTCCATTCTTATCCTTAGCATTCACCTCCGCTCCCCTATCCAGAAGCAGTTTTACTGTTTCAACTCTATCTGTTTTAGGAATCCCTGAAGCATATATTAGTGGTGTCTTGCCATCCTTGTTCATGGCGTTCACGTCCGCTCCACTATCCAGAAGAAGCTCTACCGCTTCATGGACATCGAAACCACAAGCAGACATAAGCGCTGTCCATCCAGTTGTTAATCTGGCATTAACATCCGCCCCGTTATCCAGAAGAAACTTTACTAATTCAGCTGCATTTTCTCTAAATGGATAACCAGCACACACATGCATCAATGTTGTATAGCCTTTTTCGTCCCTAGTATTAATATCTTCCTGGTTATTTAGAATGCGCTGGAATTGTTTCACAAGACCACCTGGATTCAACGTATTCAATATACCCTCTATTATCGCGGCTTGGGCATATTTGTCCCCTTGATCAGCGGCTTTTTGAAACCATTTGCGAGCCTCGGCTTTATTTTGTGTAACGCCTGTGCCGCTATCATACATTAGACCGACGTTGTATTGGGCACTAGCATCCCCTTGATCTGCGGCTTTCCTAAACAATTTAAGAGCCTCTTGATAATCCTGTTTAACGCCGTCACCAGTGTAATGTTTTAGTCCTGTTTTGCGGATTTCATCAGCAGACACTTCTTGGTTATTCGTTGAGGGTATTTTCTTCTCTTCAGGTGGTTTGATTTCTTTTATGGGTTTCTCAGGCAAATTAGGTTGTATTATCTGATTTGAGGTGTTCTCAGTGGTTGATTGATTCTTAGCTACCTGTTTTTCAGTTTTTGCTGAATCTGTCTTTTCTCTTGTGACATTAGGCGCAGCTACATTGTTTGGTTGAGTTTCATCTACCTGTTTTTTGGGTGTGTTTACTGATGTAATCACTAATAAGACGAAAGAGACAACAGTGGCAATGCTGAAGATTTTAGCGATTTTCTTTCTAGTAATTTCTTTTCCCAGAAAACGAGAGAATATAGTAGGTTTAATCAAGCCGATTATTAGGCAGATGATAAACACAAATATCAGAAGGAAAAACAACATTCCCATTATTACCATTTTTTGTCCTTTCCTGATTTAATGGCGTTCAGCAATCAATTTTTTGTATTCTCCAGAGGAATTAAATCATTAACAATTTAGTTTTCTAAAACTAGAGCCATTATATGAATTCATTTTGTTTTTATTGTTTCTAAGAGTTTACCAGTCGGGGATCTTACTTCAGTTTTGTTTCCAGTAGTCTTTGATTTCATCATTAATTTCCCCGTCGGATTTCGCACTTCAGTAGTGTTCCCACGTGTCGTGGTCTTGTATAATAACTTTCCTGTAGAATTTCTTACATCTTGTTTTATAGGCTTGGATGCCGAGTAAGCTGATACCCCAGAAAAGAACACCAGAAAGATAACTAAGAATACATTCAGCATAATGGTCCTTCCTTTCCATTTAAGAACTGGGATTATTAATTGTCAGAAAATCATACAAGTATCGTATTAGATACATTATCCAACAAATAAAAAGGTCTAAGAAAGCAAATTGAATCTATCAGTTGACAGTGTTTGTTCCTCAAACTGAATAGGTATTATTTCACTGTTACAAGCAATTCAACAGACAATTTAACTAAACATCAAAATAGTTACGAGTTGCTTCAATTAATTTTTTCAAGTTCTGAGCGATTTGGTTTGCGCCTCCAACATTGGTGACCCCATCTTGAGTCTTTATTTCTATGGAGCCGAACTCTTTTCTGATCCAAACTCGTGTTTTGTTTTGGCCGAACATATATTTTTCCGCCTCAACAATTTGCATATCCTTTAAATTCGAAATCTTGGCCTCATCAATTCCGACATTCTTATTAACATAGAGATTCAGAGAAAGAGAGTTCTTAACTTTGGGTAGAATCTGTATCTCGTAGACAACATTGCTATTCAAAGCATGTTTAGATTGGTCAGGCTTGAACCACACGGCAAAGTACCTAATTTCGCCATATTGGTTAGCTTTCCGGCTATGTCCTCTTGGATAGTTGGATGATTCCACCATACCAGAAAGCTCTTCATATATCTTTTGACAGAAAAGAGTAACTTGGTCACCACTAAGGTCAACATCTTCATTCTCTAGTTGCGCCGTCCCCCTGGCAGTTAATGCAGATAATTTGATGACTCTTTTTAGGTTTTCAATTTCTTGATTGCTTAGGATCCTGTCATTGTCAGTGTCCAAAACATTGACGAAGCAACGGACGAACTCTTTGATCTTCTTGGCTGTTGTCTCTTTTTCAGAAGTTTCGGAAAATAGAGGCTGAAGAGGATCCATTTTTAATATTTGTTCATCCGAAGCTAGGTCTGTCGAAAGGAAGTCTAAAGGCTCCTTGTTTCTCAGTTTAGTTAGGAACAATCCATATAATTCGGGATATGCCCTTTCCATACATGTAATGGCGAAAATAATTTTTTCTAGGTTTTCTGGCTTAGAGGAGTCCTGATCCTTATCGTCCTGGCTGGACATCATTTTCTTCATTAGGACTAGAGAATTCGCCAGTATTTTGAAGGCCCTGGGATTGAAACCAATCGAAAACATTAGTAGGTCAATGTAGTCATCCAGGTCTTCATCGTCTTCATCCGAAATTTTAAAATCAATTTGCTTCAGGAGAGTCTTCACATATTCTCTAGTTTTGTAGGAACTGACAGGCATGTTGAAAGAAAGCTGGATTAACTTGTCGAAAAACAACCTACCTGATATTTCGGATTCCTTTGAGTTGAATTTGGCCGCAACGCCCTTCTTTACGACATCAAAGTCACACGCAATAACGAAGACACATTTCCTCACATCAAGGAAGATTTTCATTACCTCAAGAAGTTCTAAGGCAACAGATGGTGTGACTCTGTCTAGATCATCTATGAATATTACAACCCTATCTTTGTTCCCATTTTCCAGCCGCCTATTGACCATCTTTTCCATATTTTCTTTAGCTGACTTTACGGAATTAACTGTGTTCATTAACGCATCTACGGCATCATCTACTTTTATACCTGTTACTGATGTCGCTATTTTTGCTCCTACTCCGATAAAACCTTTGCCCCAATTCAAAACGGTAGAAATCCCCTGGTTTGCTTTTTCCGTTGTGCTTAGGTCCTCAACGCCTTTGTAAAGTTCATCTTTAATGAAATTCATCATTACAGCGGACAAGTTTGCAGATAGATCAAACTGGGAAAACTGCCAGCAATTAAACCAAACGGGTATTATTTTATCATCTAGTTTCGTCCGAACCATGTTCATAACGCTTGTCTTACCAGAGCCCCAAGGTCCTGCTATAGAAATAGTTATGGGAGTCTCACACTCCCTGATGAATAATGACAATGCGTCAGCATATTGTCCTATACCCAACATATCTCCCACAAATTTGCCATCTTTTCCAAGTTCCCCAGGGACGGGCAAATCTTGTATCCCGAGAGATACTGTTTGCTTGCCATTCATTGCGATACCTCCGTGACAGAATTATTCTATAATTCGAAGATTTTGATTTTTGTTAGAAGGTGTATTTTCAGTATACGAATCAGATTATGGACTAATGTTACTGTCTTTTCTCTATCTTTTGTATCAAGAGATTGGACATGCTGTCTTTAGTTTCTGTTGTAGTGACCAAAGTCTCTAGACATTAAGACTTTTTTCCAATGAGCCTCACGGTCCAGTATAGGTTGGTCCGGTGTAGTAAATGTAAATGTTTCAAGAAGAGAAAACTTAAAATTCTTTATCGCATAATCTTCCTCTTTGTCTTTGAGTAGTTCAGTCAACCCCTGATCCCATCCGTGTCCTGTATTTATATAACAGCTCAATCGAGACCAAATTCCATCACCGCCGTAAGCTGAACCAACATAGTATTTTCCAGTTGAAGTATCCGTAATTAGGTAAACACCTTTTACAGGGGACAAAGAGTATTTCCAGTCCTGTTTTTCTCTACGGATGATTGGTTTTAACTCAGCAAAACT
>CAZNJL010000048.1:0-5482 GCA_964573325.1 uncultured Candidatus Saccharibacteria bacterium
TAAAAAATGGCAGACGTAAATGTAGGTTTACTTTTGTCCACTACTCTTAAAAACTATCGTAAAAAGCTAGTTGATAACATTCATAAATCGAGTGCTATCTTCTACTGGCTTAAAGAAAACGGTCAGATTAAAGAGGAAACAGGTGGAGAAAGAATCGTACAACCTTTAATGTACGGAAAAAACACGACTGCTGGTTCTTATGGTGGCTACGAGCAACTAGATACTACTCCTCAAGAGGGTATCGACAGTGCCGAGTACAATTGGAAACAGTATAGTGTCTCAGTTAGTATTTCAGGTGAGGAAGAGAGGAAAAACGGTGGATCTCAAAAGATTATCGACATCCTTGAAGCCAGAACCAAACAGGCAGAAATGTCCTTAGTCGAGCAATTGACTACTGGTCTTTTCTCTGATGGTACTGGCAACGGTAGCAAAGACCTTACTGGCTTAAACGCCATGGTCTCTAATACCGGAACTTATGGTGGGATAAACTCCGCCACTTACACTTGGTGGGCAGCAACTATTGACAGTGACGCCGAAGCTACAACTGTAGCCGATATGACAAACCTGTTCAATGACGCTTCCATCGGTGGGCGTGATACCCCCAACCTGATTGTTACCAACCAAACTCAGTTTGAGACTTATGAAGGTTTATTGACAACCTATAACTCAGTAGCCTCTTATCTGACGAAAGGTGACGGTAGCAAGAAACTCGGTGATGCTGGATTCCAGACACTAGAGTTTAAAGGTGTACCTATCGTTTGGGATGAACTTTGTCCTTCAGGACACATGTACTTCCTAAATACCAATCACATGAAATTGGTGGTCCACAAGGCTGCGAACTTCGAGGTAACTGACTTTGTTAAGCCAGAAAACCAAGATGCTCGTGTAGCTCAAATTCTCTTCATGGGGAACTTGACCTGCGACAGGAGAAAATCCTTCGCCGCTACTACAGCCAAAACTTCTTAGGGTAATTCCTAAAACAACGCTCCCTGCCTTCGGGCAGGGGGGTCAGTGAAACGTTATTCATTAACAAAACAGGAGACAAAAATGCTATTTCAAAGAGTAAATAGAACCGACCAAGAAAAAGTTTTCGTGGTCGTCACAAACGCACAGGGTGCTACTCTTACCACAGGACTTCCCGTTGCATGGGCAACTGGTGCAAGCAATGATGGTAAGTTAGTCGTTAAAGCAGATGCTGCTGCAGATTACCGAGGTTTTATCGGTATTGCTGTTCAGGATATTGCCAACAACGATGAAGGTAGAGTCCAAATCGGCGGTTTTTGTAACTCAATCTTGCTTTCAAACGCAGGAACCTCAGTTACTATAAACGCAGGCGATCCTTTAGTTCCGGCACCAGCTGGAATGTACTCGGCGGCTCCTACTTATGCCAATTCTGGTTTTAAGTATGTAATCGCTTCTAACGTCCCCGTAGCTCTAAGTGCTGCGGCATACGCATCGGGTATTATCAGAATGTAATTCTGGTAAAATAGGAAAGAAGAGGGGGTGGGCGTAAAAGCCCACTCCTTTTTCGTGTTATAATTCGGTTGTGAAATCCTACAATGTAGCAATTTCAATACCAAACGAAGGGGTTACAAGACCGGAGAGTTACGACAACCATTTAGTAGTCAGTTTTCACTTAGGTAGACTAGAAGAACAATGGAGAAGAGAAAACAGAGAGATACAGTATAATTTTCACTGGTTCACGGCAGGACGACTATTAACACCAATGGCAAGAGAAAAGCTGGTTAAAGAGGCTCTAAAAGCTGGGATGGATTATATAATCATGTACGATGACGACATGATTCTACCTATAGATATGTTTGAGAAACTTTTGGAAGACGTGGAAAAGAACCCTGAAATTGACGTTTTAGCACCGTTAGCTTTTATGAGAAACCCTCCACACTTTGCGGTTATATATACTGCCACAGAGGGATATGATAATGTTCGCCATCAAGAATATTTCAAAAACGACTTTGTAAAAAACTACCCACGGAATAAGCTGGTTGAATGTGATGCTGTGGGTTTTGGGGCGGTTTTAATCAATCTTAGAATATTAAAAGACATGGACGAGCCTTATTTCTTTTCTACTACGGGTACAGGGGAGGACATTTGGTTCTGTTTTAAAGCCAAGAAACAAGGAGGGAGGGTTTTTATGGACACCAGAATTAAATTAGGACATTTAGCTAACCCCGTTATCGTTGATGAAGAGTATGTGGATAAGTGGAACAAAAAGGAAAAAGTAAAGTTTGAAGATAAACCACATAAATATTTAAGCAAGACAAGATGACACCAGTAGGGATAATTATTCCGACATGGAATAATTATGAACTATTAAGGGCTACTTTGTTCTCTGTACTAGGCAACACTCAAGCCAATCATCAATTTCATATCTATGTAGTCAATAATGGACACAAAAACTCGTGTGACTGGATCCAAGACAAGCGTGTTACTGTTCTACAGTCGGGAGGAAATTTAGGTTGGGAAGGTGGTCTTAAACTAGGACTCAAGCACTCTAAAGAACCCTTTACCATGTTTTTAAACGACGACATCCACATTCCCCTTTCCTCCTTTACCTGGGTGGGGCAGATGTTACAACATTTCAAAAATCCAAAAGTAGGAGCGGTCGGACCTTCTTCAAATGTGGTAATGGGTTTCCAAAACATCTTTTCTCAAACAGAGCGTTCAGTGTTCAAAAGTACCTTTCTGATAGGGTTTTGTATGTTAGTTAGAAGGAAAGCATTAGAAGAAGCTGGAGGTGTAGATGATACTTGTCCTGGAGGAGATGACTTAGATCTTTCAATTAGACTGCGAGACAAAGGTTACACTCTTTTAGTCGACAAAAATGTTTTTGTTTATCATCATGGATTTAAAACGGGCAACAGATTACACGGTGACGCTTCTAAAAAAGACGGATGGAACTCTTTTGAAAAACAAGAAAAAACTAATCACTGGTTAATTAGAAAGCACGGATTTAGAAAGTGGCATGAATGTATGCAAGGGTCATATAAGCTCGATACTAACTTAGAGAAAGAAGTTCCAGATGCAGAAGGAGACATCATCCGAAAAAAAGTAAAAGGAGAAAAAATCATAGACCTGGGGTGCGGAGGAAACAAAACACTTAAAAAAGCCATAGGTGTAGATATGGTTAAAAAAGGAATAGAGATAGACAGTTTGGGTGGGGTGACTTCAGATGCCGACATAGAAGCTGATGTCAGTCAAGGACTACCGATCAAAGATGTAGACACAATAATTGCCAGACACATATTAGAACACATGATTGACCCTGTTATGGCTTTGAAAAACTGGAAAACAGCACTTAAAAAGGGGGGAAGGCTTATTTTAGCCCTACCAGATGAAGAGTTATATCGAACGATACCTGTTAATATAGAACACGTCCACGCCTATACTAAAGAGTCTCTAAAGAGCCTTCTTGATCTTGTTGGCTTCACAGTAGAAGAACAACTTTCGGGTGGAAATAATATTTCATTCATAACAATATGCAAGAACTAGAAGATCTAATCCAAAGACTAGCCAAAGAGTATGTTAAAAAAACAGACCTAACCGAAGATCAGGTTAGTGCAATTGCCGAATTTTCCGTATGGTTAGACGATTTTATTGGTTCAGAAAAACATGAAAAATAAGTTTTGCATTCTTTACCATAATAATTTCGGACGCAACGACGGCCCGCCTCTTTTTTATTTTAATGTCCTTAAAAATCAGCTTAAATTAGATGTAACCCACTTATTACCAGAAAAAGGAGCGGAGAAATATGGACCATTCGATTACACTTTTTGGGTTGATTATGGAGAAGATGCCTTACCAACTGACAAAAAGTGGAAGATACCTAAACATTTCGGTAAAACGATTTATATTTGTTCTGACGCTCACTGGACAAAAGAGAGTTTTAACTATCGGATTAAAAAAGCCAAGCGGTTTGATTATGTCTTTGTCAACCAAAAGGCTTTTGTAGAAGATTTTGGCAAACATGGAGTTAAGGCGACCTTTTTACCACACGCAGGAGAACCTAAAGCATATCCCACTTTCGACATCGTTAAAAAGTACGATGTTTGTTTCATCGGACACATACAAGACCAGAAGAATTGTTGTGGTTTTTCACGAGTTGATGCTTTAGACCGGTTGTTTAAAGAGTTCCCTAACTTTTATTGGGGAACAATGAGTCCACAAGTGCCGGAAGTAAATAAATTTGAAGACGCAAGTAAGAAATACGCACAGTCTAGGATAGTCTTAAATGTGACGGCCAAAGCAGACACGAATATGAGACATTTTGAGATTTTAAGTTCTGGAGCTTTTCAGTTGGCAAATTGGGTTCCAGATCCCCTTTTTACAGACAAACACATGGCTACCTTTAAGACCTTAGACGAAATGGTAGAAAAAGCCCATTATTTTCTTAACCACCCCGTAGAAAGAGAAAAGATTGCGAGACAAGGACATGAAGAGTTTTTGGCTAAACATACATACAAACACCGAATAGGGACAATCTTTAAACACTTGGGCTTATAAACCCCGATAAGGTTTATTAAACTAAGCTATATTAGTTAAATATATATGCCATTTTTAGATTTCATACCAGCAGGCGAAGACACAGGAGCCATCGATAATGGTGGTTTTCAAGACTTCGTACCCGCCAAAAAACCAGTAAAAAAACCAGTTAAGGAATTTAACAAACCTATTAAGAAAGTTAAGAAAAAGAAATGAATTTGGTCACACAAATTAAACAATTAGAGGAAGAGTACGAATTGAGACTTGATAAGGTTCGTAAAAGAGAGGCCAAAGTAGAAGTATCTGAGGCTAAACTTAACGAATTACAAGAAGAACTTGACACCATCGCCAAAGACTTAGAAAAGAAACAAAAAGAAATTGCTAGAGTGACGAACAACTTGGATTTATTATCAAAAATTAGTCAAGAACAAGAATCTTTGCTTGAGTTAAGAATAGAAAGGTCTGTAGAAGATCGTAGGCTTCAAGAATGGGAAAATGATCTTGCTGACATTGAGGAATCACAAGACAAAAGAGAGCAACGTCTCCAAGAAAGAGTGACAAAGCTAGACAAAGACAGAAAAGAATACAAAGAAGTAGTTAGAAAAGAGTTTTTTGAGGAATTGTCTAAACGATTGCCTCAATAAGGAGGTAAAATGCTTAGTCCAAGCGTAACAGACAGAGAAAAAGAAAAATTTGAGGAAGTTTCTAATAACCCCGTTGTCAGAATAAAAGAGATCGAGGTTGAACCTACTGCGACTGGAAAAACCAACCCCTCCCTCACCCTCACCAACGCCGATGAAGTTGTTGACTCTACCAAAACTTTAACCATGACTATTGGAGCGACAAGTTACGAATCAACCCTCTCTTATAATGCAGGTGGGGACTTTTTATCAATGAGTGCTTGGAGTGAAGTATGAAAGTAGACGGCAACACGGTTAAGGAACATATTGTAGAACACGAAATTTTAGGTGTTAAATCCCAA
>CAZNJL010000049.1:0-5436 GCA_964573325.1 uncultured Candidatus Saccharibacteria bacterium
TCATTTCATTCATGGTTCTACTTACTGGATCACCATTAATTATTCCTGAAAGGGGAACGATTTTAACTCCACATTTTTCAAGTTCGCTAACAATAAAACAATATTCAAAAGTGTCACGAGAGAGTCGGGATATGTCTTGCACAACAAGATAGGCTATATCTTTTTTAGAACATCTACTTAGTAACGCTTGGAAGCTCGGTCTGTTTAAAGTAGTACCTGAAATTCCCGAATCAAGATAGCAATCTTCAGCTAGGTACCCACCCAACTCTTGAATCTTTTCTAATGCCTTTATCTGTTGAGTTTCAATACTAAGATTATCTACCTGATCCAAAGTGCTGACTCTCGCGTAGATGATGCATTTTGGTTTGCTCCCATGATCGTTATTTTTATCTTGTTTTAACTGCATATGTTTTACTTACTTCTAAGTGAAATGACCTATATCTATATGATCAAGCATTTACTCACGAAAGGCACTCCGTAAGGACTTTCTGCTTCGTTCTTCCTGTACTTGATCCATTAACAACTGACACCATTGTTGGGCAAGACTATCAATGTCTATACGGGGGGTAGTATCTTTAGAAAAAGGCAACGGGCAAGTTAACTGTGTTGCTTTGGTAGGCTTGTTAACTCTTCCTTTTATCCCTCTTTTTGATATTGAGGGACACGATTGAGCCAGTCGGTCCATTTTGATTATTTTGTTTGACTGGCTCTTTCGTGTATTCATATGCTTTACCCTTAAAACCTAAACTCAGCTTTAACCTCGATATCGTTCTCCAAATTCAGTCGTAAAATCTTTGCTATTAAGACGATTTGTGATCTGCTAAGACTGCAGGTACAACCGTAAAAGTCTGAATCCTTTAACATTTCGTGGAACTTGGGCATATTGTTCAAATCCTTTTCAGTGACGGAAATTTTGACACTGCGCTTGAATCTGTTCTGCTTATCGACAGAAATATGCTGTTCTTTTGATTTCTTATGATGGGTTAGTGATTGAAAGGCGTTTATTGTCGCAATTAATTCATCCTCCATTTTGGCAGTGGCTTCATTTGAAGCTATTCCTGTGGTGCAAACCAACTCCACTCCATGCTTTTTTAACTGGGATTTTATGGTGGCATATTCAAATGTATTTCTAGAAAGTCTGCTCAAATCTAAACAGACGACTTTCGATATTTTTCCTACAGATACTTCAACTAGTAACTCTTGAAGAGCAGGGCGATTGGTATTTGCCCCTGAACAACCGTTATCAATAAATACTTTTGCTAACTTGTATCCGTTTTCTAAACAATATTCTCTGATTTGCTTTCCTTGTTTTTTAACGGATAAGTCATCTTTTATAGCGCTTCGCACATATCCAACTATTGCTTTTTGTAGCTTATTTTTACTCATTGGGTTTCACCTCCTTTCATTGAGCCATTGTTGTCTTGAAACTTTTTAAATTCGACATATAACTTATTCATTAATTCAAGCCATTCCTTATTCTTTGAACTTGATTTGTTGACAGCGGTTAACTTAACCTGATTTCTATCTAGAAAATCTTTGAACAAACAGTAGTCGTAAAAGGCAAAGCTAAGATCTTCGTAGTTAACACAAATAACCTCATCAGCTTGATTTTTTTCTATTAGAAATATGAGGTTGTCTAATGAACCACTCTGGAATTCATATTCCGAACTAGACGAGCCAAAACACATTGTTTCAAACTGAATATTGTGGCTTAGACAATAATTGCAGATGATTTTAGTTTTATTGGCTATGAATTTAGCCCTTTCTGCCTTAACTGGGTTAACACAATATGTGAAACCGATGGCAGTGTTAGGTTTTGCTTTTATTTTCATAATTGTTGGCCTCCTTTGTTAGTGAATTTACTTATAATGAGGGAAATGCTGGGTTGCTCTAAATCCTTAGTTGGCTTTTTTGTTAGTGAGAAATGGTTACCAATCATGAGGGCGGTAGATATCAAAGTTGAATTACTATTAAAAAATGAATAGGGCTCTTTACTTTTCAGGCTAAATGACTCTATAAAGTCTTTGGAAGTCTTCAAATAAATAGGTGAAAAGTAGTAGGAAAACAATATATTTGCTCCAATAATTAGAAGCAAAGTAATTCCTAGTGTTTTCCCCTTATTCTTATTACTGTTACCTACATGCTTAATGACACCCCTAGACTGTGTATTGTTATTCAACTTAGTTTTATCAATGGTTAGGAGGTATCCATTTTTTCTATCACCTCGTTTTTCAATTAAACTTCCGAGCTTTTTAATGGTTCTTCTGATAGTCGATTCAGATACGTTTAGTTCAGTAATTAACTGATCTGTACGCTTGGGAGAGAAGTAAATTGAGGATATTAGCTTGTAGCTGTTTTCGTGCCTTCTAATGGCTTCAGGAAGGCTTGGGAGTCTGTCCATTTCCTGCTCGTTTAGGAAAGAAGTTATCTTTTCATTTGGACTGTACTTCTCTGAGTTGGGTATTTCTGTGTATTCACTTTTCTCGAAATCCCGATCCATCTTAACTACGGGTACTCCAAGGGAAGCGGTTATTGCTTTAAGTATAGAAACACCTTTTGCGTGAGCTTCTTCAAGGGTTTTGGGGTTGTTGATCTGAATTTCAAGCTTTGGTTCACGTTGCTTATCAATTGAAGGTTTGGATGAATTAAACCCCAAAAGATACTTATATGTCTTGAGGTTACAATAACCATCGAGAAACAGATTTTTAGCGATATGCTCGTATACTTCATCAGTTAAAGTTAGATTCTTCTGACTTATGATGGTTTTTGGAACACTGAATCTATGAGCAAGGCGGCTTATTGCCTCAGAAACTTTATCGAATGTATAGTGTGGGTGGCGACAACAAACTTCAACATATGTGTAATTGGATTTCTCGATAGTTAAATCAATACCGTTATCTTTTAAAACTGTTAAGAATTCTTGAATCCGTT
This sequence comes from uncultured Candidatus Saccharibacteria bacterium, assembly GCA_964573325.1. Lineage (GTDB taxonomy): Bacteria > Patescibacteriota > WWE3 > UBA101185 > UBA10185 > JAGPFW01. The sequence goes on from CAZNJL010000049.1 coordinate 2,932, forward strand.
GTTGCGGGTATTCTCCATCTACATGAATGACGCCTTTTACATAGTCAAAATATGCCCAGTGTCTATGTTTTTGTTTTCCTGTTCCGTTTTTACTAATAGGGATTTTTACATCAAGTGGAGAGTACGTATGATCTATAAAATTGCTATATAGTTTATTGCTTGTTTTGACAGCAAACCTAGAATTAACAATGTTTACTAATTTATTAGTGAGAATGTTTTGGGGAAGGGAGCAGGAGTAGTTAAAAGAACCTCTGACTCTGTGGGTGTAGAAGTATTCCCTTAGATTGGATGAGTCGGGTTGGTAGTTAGTAAAATCAGTATTCATATTCTGAATACCATTTTCCTAAAAAGAGAGAGAAGAATATAACCTATACACAAGCCTCTAAAAGGTACGTGCAGTTTATAAGCCTGTAAATTGCAGTTATGAAGCTAGGAGTTTTGTGTAAGCCTGAATTCCCTTGAGAACATCGAGGTATATTATATTGTTATCCTTTATATGGGAGTTTGCCCAGTCGATTGCTATTTCTTTTAAACTTTTGCTATCAATTTTTTGCCAGTACCATTCCCCCGTATAGGTTTTCGTTACTTCTGAGCCTATTATCATGGGGTGGATTATATCAGGTTACGGAGGTGATATTAATATGGAAGGCCTCGCAAAGCCATGGATCTATTGCGTATTTAAATAACGGATTTTTCCATCATGGTATAATTTGAATATGTTAAAAAGAACATTACATTTTCTAGCAAACGGCTTGGCAGTATTTTTAAGCGCGGATTTCCTCACGGGAGTTTCGGTAGATAATTATTGGAGCGCCTTGCTAACCGCGATAGTGATAGGTGTACTGAATGTTTTGGTTAAGCCGTTTCTGGTAATACTTTCGCTCCCTGTAACCATGCTAACTCTGGGGTTATTTACTTGGGTGATTGATGTTGTAATTATCATGCTTGCCGCCTACATTGTTCCGGGATTTGCGGTGGACGGGTTCCTAACCGGACTGTTATTTGCTCTAATAATGACAGTCGTTTCATTCTTGTTTAATAAGATCTTAGATATTCTATTTTAATCACGCTTATCTGTTTGGCAACGCTTAGTCGCGAAAATCTAATCTCGAAGGAATCATTACGAATAAAGCGAAAGTACATCATGGGGCTCTACTCTCTGCATCTTTGTCCTATCAAAATCCTTATCATAGGAGACAACTTTCGCATCTTTGCCGTCCAAAGAGGAAATAATTGCATCTACAAACTTAATGTTCTCCTGTTCCCACAAGGAAAGTGCGCTTCGCAAATCATAACCATCGCGAATTTCCAAACCCCGTAAATTTATAACTCCCCGGAGTGCCTTCAAAACCTGCGCCTTGTTTAATTTGTAATACGAATTCAAAGTCCAACCCATCTCAATGATGTTTATTGTTGTTGTAAATGCCTTAATCTTCCCGAGCCTCACTAGTTGCAAAAACCTTCTACAGTCTTCGGCAGACTTTTCGTCATCCCTGACTAAAAATCGCAAAAAGATATTTGTATCAATAAGATATTCCTTCATCTAACATAACCCTTTTCCATAAATTCTCTTGCTTTAAGAACGGATTTTTTAACCCTTACCTTAAAACTTTCCTCTATGTCAAAAATATCCTCCAAAGGAGTTACTTTTATATAATTTTTTTCTTTTTCTATCTTGACAGTGCTATAAGTGGCGATGCCCATGGAGTCGCGAACAGCCTTTGGGAGTGTTATTTGTCCTTTTTGAGTTACGGTAGTGGTGTAATCCATAGTATTACTTTACTGTAATGTATTACTTATGTCAAGTATATTACTAAACATGGGACAAAAAATAAATGTTATTTTAAAAGCCAAAGCTATCCAATGCTGAATCAAAAAATCCGTGTTAAAATTACTCCGTCAGATGGATTAACAAATTACAAAATTCAACAAAAGGAACTTTATGATTAAACTACTAGATTTTTACGCTGATTGGTGTGGTCCTTGTAAAGCCATGGAACCGGTTTTTGAAGAGCTGGAAAAAGAGTTTGAAGGACAAGTCGAATTCGAAAGCGTAGATGTGGAACAAGATGGAGCTTTGGCGGCCAAATATCAAGTTATGAGCATCCCAACATTTGTTATTCTAAAGGACGAAAAGGAAATTTCCCGCCGTCTGGGAGCTATGCCTAAGGATTCTTTTAAAATCTGGTTAAAGGAGAGTCTGTAAAGTAAGGCTGGAAAAAACTATAAACATGACAAAATCTGCCCGACAAACCTCAAAAACTAGAATCGCGATTAACGGTTTTGGCCGAATAGGACGAGCAGCGTTTAAAATTATACTAGCCAAAAACGAGGCGGAGGTGATTGCCATAAACGACCTAACCAATCCCCGCGTTCTAGCGCACTTGCTAAAATACGACACCGCGTACGGCACGTATGACCAAGAAGTTTACTTGCTAGAGGATGGTATGCGCATAGATTTAACTGATTTCCGCGGCGATAACGAGTTTTATGCCACAACTGCTA
>CAZNJL010000050.1:0-5383 GCA_964573325.1 uncultured Candidatus Saccharibacteria bacterium
CTTCGGATTTACCAAATAAAATGACAGTATATAAATATGCAAAGCCGTCTTTTTCCTACGAAGCCGGTAAACGCGCCGGAAGAGATGCAGCTGATTTAGGTTTTCCGGAAAATGCACTATCAACAAATTTGAAAGGTGATGAATACGGATGGATGGATCCCCCAACAGGGGCAAGCTTACGAATTGAGATAGATTCGTTTGAATTAGAACTTAAAACCCCTGTATATTCTATGGCGGGAATTTACACTCCCGGAACAATCAACAGGACAAATGCAGTCGCACTGGCAAAAGGGACACTACAGAAAATAAACCGCTTTGTGGATCCTCTGTACGCCGGAGGTACCCAAACTGTTGAGTTAGGTATGGTAAAAAACGGTCGGATAGCTTATACCTCATTTCAAGGAGAAGCAGAAGTAGCAAGAGTAGACTTTTTTCGGAAAATAGGCGATTTTCCTATGGTGGGGCCGTCCCATAAAGAAGGGCTGATTAAAATTTACGTCGGAAGCCCCAGAGAATCTAAGGATAATCCGCAAACAATCCTAAAGCATCCGTATGTTTACTATAATGTGCGAGAAATAGAAGCCCAATCTGCGGCTACTTACCCAATTATACCCGTCAATACGGCATGGGAAGAGGTCGCCAAGGGTAACGGGGTTATTTCCCATGTCAAACCGAATGATTTAAGCCCATTTGAAGATTATCGGCCGGTCAAATTAACTGAAATCCTAATCACGGATATATTCTTAGCGTATTACGATGACGATGAAAAGCAGGATTATTTACAACCGATTTATGTTTTTGAAGGTAATTACATTGGAACAGGTAGCGAAAAAGGGAGTGTTAGCATTTATTATCCTGCGATATCGGGGGAATGGGTAAAAGGTGCGGGCACAGAAGAATCCGCCACCAACTAGCTAAAACCACTCAAAGCTTTTGCCAACCCAGCCCATAATTAAACTAACCTCGTCAAATCGGGCGGTGCTTCCCATAAGAACAATGATCAAGTCCTTAACCTCATCAGAATACTCATAGATTAGCACCTGACCCGCTTGAGTGGTCGTACCAGTCTTAATCCCCACAGTGCCCGGGTAATTGCCTAACAAATAGTTTGTAGTTTTTATCTCCCTTGGAAGGGCACCCGACTCCAGAGTGTGCACAGGCTTTGAATACACGGATTTTAAGTAATCATTGGATCTTGCCGCCAGTGCTAACTTAAACAAGTCCCGAGCGGTAGAAACATGGTCTCCGTTGTAACCGTCAAATCCAACGGAGTTAGTAAAGGTTGTTTTTTCCATACCAATTTCCTGCGCTTTTTGGTTCATCTTTAAAACAAAATCTTCTTCAGAAATTCGGGCATTAGCTAAGACACAAGCCGCATCGTTTGACGAGGCAATAATTAAGGCATGGATCAAATCTGAAAAGAGCAACTGCTCTCCGAAAGAAAGTCCCAGCGAATTACCAGTAACCCCTACGCATTGTTCCGAAACAGGCACGATCTCATCAAGTTCGTACAAATCCAGAGCTACTAGAGCCGTCATAATCTTGGTTGTTGAGGCCGGTGCTAAAGAAAGATCGGGATTTTCTTGGTGCAATATCTGACCACTATTTACATCTACAACTAATATTGACTTAGAGCTAATTAATGGAAATTGAGGGGCATTTTCCTTTGGGTGCGGAGTTATCGGCAAAGCTTCTACGACATCGACCGACTCTTTTACGGAAAGCGAATCGGTAGTAATGGCTGAAGCCTTCCAAACGGAATTTACGCCTAGTCCAAAACCCGCAACCAAAAAAGCTAAAATTAGGGTTCTGTAAAAACCCTTTAAGCTAAAAACCGCCCCTATAAGAATTAGAACATATAAAAACGCGTCCAGAGTTTTTTCGACAATCCATCTATACCAAGACATTACACTATAATACTGCAATTATGGGATTAGGCGCTTTACATCCCTTGGAAGATAGGTCGCTTCCTTTACGGAGGGCAAATCCAACATCTTCATAACTATTCTTCCCGGACCAATTCCCACACCTGCGTGAGGCGGGCAACCATATTCAAAGAACTTTAAATAATTCGCTATAGATTCCAAGGATAAACCTTTTTCTTTAGCCTGGACTTTTAATACATCTAGACGATGCTCCCTTTGGGCGCCCGTTGTAATCTCTACACCTTTGTACAAAAGGTCAAAGCTTTTGGTTATTTCCGGACGATCTGCGTAACGCATGTGGTAAAAAGGCCGTGCTGATTTGTGCCAATCCGTTACAAAAACAAAATCGTTTCCTGTTTCTTTCTTGACGATTTCGCAAATCGCCCGCTCCTCTTCCGGGCTTATATCATGCTCTTTTTCACTCGGAATTCCCGCGGATACAAGCTTTTGCTTTAATTCCACCATACTTAGCCTGGGAAAAGGCTTTGCCGGAACTTCTATACCTAAGTCTAATTTTTCCGCGACTTTTGTAAAACCCGAAATTATTGCTGATTCTAAAACATTCATGACATCTTCATGTGATTCCACATACGAAATTTCAAAATCCCATCCCGTAAACTCTGTGAGGTGGCGGGTTGTAAAAGAAGGATCCGCCCGATAGACAGGTCCCATCACAAAGACTTTCTCAAGTCCTGATGCCATTGCCATTTGTTTATAAAACTGGGGCGATTGCGCAAGATAAGCTTTAGTTTCAAAATAATCAACCGCGAAAACATCTGCCCCGGATTCACTAGGCGCGTTCATAAATGAAGGGGTGTAAAGCTGAGTAAATCCATTTTCCAGAAAATATTGGCGAAAGCCTTCCTCAAGATAAGTCCAGACCTTAAAGATTTTTTGTTTTTCGGGACGGCGAAGATCCAACCAGCGGTAATCTAACCTTTTGGTAATATCGGTCTCTCCCCCGCTTTTTTCGTAAACTACGGGGATAGCAAGTTCGGGTGCAGCTAGCGAAAGTACTTCTAAATCTGATACGGCTACTTCAAAACCTCCCGGGGCTTGGGTCTCTTCTTTTACCAAGCCCGTGACTGTAACTACTGATTCTACAGTTAAATCCCGCACTTTTGAAAAAGCGGTGGATTCTTGGCGGATAATTCCCTGCACAGATCCCGTAACATCACGAATTATCAAGAATTTTATCTTGCCCTGATCCCGAATGCTTTCTACAAAACCGGCTATTTTAACTTGTTTTCCTAAGACTTTCTTAAGTTGAGCAATTTGAGTCCTTTGCATAATCTTTCTAATTATAGCGTGTTCTTGTGCTTTGGGAAATAAAACTTAATATGTATAATACATGACATGTTAGGAAATAAGGAAGCCCCTGAGGAGAAAGGAATTGCCCACACTCAGGAAAGAGAGAAAGCGTGCGAAATTGAGCATTCAAAAGGTGAGCACCCGGGGGGAAGAAGGTATATGGAGGATCATGTAGAAGTTTTCGAGTTCCCTAGCGGAGAGACGGTAATTATTCAACTAGATGGGCACGGAGGAGGAAAAACAGCGGTAGAACAGGCAGCTGAAGTAATAATGAGAGATATCGAATACAATTTACCTCGGGGAACAGATACGAGAGAAACTCTTAAGCATTCCATTGCTCAAGCTCATAAAGCTATGGTAAAACAAGGTAGAGATTCTGGGGCTTGTGTAATAGTTAGTTACTTAAACTCAAAAGGTGTACATACCGCATCGCTTGGTGACGAAGAAGCTTATTTAATAAAGGCTAAACAACCGGGTAAGTTAGTTAAACTAAGTCATACTATACCAATTGAGCAAGCAGAGACGGCAATTAGAAGCCGAGGAGGCGCAATAATCCAAGGAAGAGTAACTGCGCCAGGTAGGTCAAAAAAGATGCTGGCAGTGGCAGAATCAATAGGAGATGCAGATTTACCTCTTCTTAGGGAGCCACACATCACTTTTTGTCCATGGGAAAACGGTGTAAATATAGTAGTAACCGGATCTGATGGCCTTTGGGAATATATAAATCCAAGGGAATTGGGAGAAGTTGTTCGACAGGCCAAAGGTAATTCTCAAGCAATAAGGAACATATTAATGGGGACAGCAATACAAAGAGCTGAAGGAAAAGCCAAGACAAGGGGTATAAGGGATTACGATAACATTTCCTGCGGGGTGGCTGTAATTCATAAATAATTAGCAAAATTTGATACAACAGTGCTGTGGCGGGGGACAGTATCAAAGGCGATCACGACACCGATCTGAAAATCCGACAAGGGCGGTTGAATTTTTCTAAAAGAAATAAACTGCACAGTTTTGATAGAATCAGAGAAATGACTCTAAGAGATAAAATTTATGGGGTATTTAAGATAGACGATGCTGTTATCATTGAACTTCTTGAATCTCCTTCACTTCTACGCCTTAAGAAGATCTCTCAATACGGAGTTCCGGATAAATATTATCACCTAAAAAACTACAGTCGCTACGAACACAGTATCGGAGTAATGCTTCTTTTAAGAAAACTCGGAGCTACTCTTGAAGAGCAAGCTGCGGGACTTATTCATGATGTTTCTCATCTTGCTTTTTCCCATATTGCGGATTGGGTTTTTTCTGATGGTAACAAAGGAAACGAAGACTTACAGGATACCCTTATGGAGGAGTTCATCAGAGATGGCAAAATTGCTACTATTTTAACAAAACACGGTTTTTCGGTTGATAGATTGCTAAACGAGGAAAACTACCCTCTTTTGGAGAAAAAGATTCCGGACCTGTGCGCTGACAGAGTTGACTATGCTATGAGAGAGTTCATATATTGGCTAAATCCCGGGATTGTCAAAAAGTGTTTAGACGGTTTGATTAACTACAATGGAGAAATTGTCTTTAACGACCGGGAAGAAGCTTTCATCTTTGCTTCGGCTTTTTTGGGTCTTCAAACAAAGCATTGGGGAGGGTTTGAATCAATGGTTAGATATCACCTGTTTTCGGAAGCCCTTAAATTGGCTGTACGGGAGGGAGTAGTTAAAAAGAAAGATTTTTATAAAGACGAACCTTTTATTCTAGCCAAATTAGAAAATCAAAAAAGCCCGGAAATAGAAGATATTTTGAATCTTTTGAAAAAGAGAAACCTGAAGGAATACGAGATTTCTTCCAGCAAAAAAGTTTTTAAGAAATTCAGGTATGTCGATCCAAAAGTGGTAGTTGATGGAAAGCTTGTTAAACTAAGCAGTTTAAGCCAAAAATTTACAAAATTGCTGGACAAGAACAGAAAAATTAGCGAGAAAGGGTTGGTAGTTTAGATAAGTAGACATTTTGTGCCAACACAACACCCAATTCGATAATTTGGTAAACTAACCAGCATTGCGTTGAAAATCTGTTAAAATCAGGTCATTAAGGTGATGGGCGGTAGCCAAGGTGGTCACGGCACCGGTCTGAAAAACCGGCGATGTGGGTTC
>CAZNJL010000051.1:0-5342 GCA_964573325.1 uncultured Candidatus Saccharibacteria bacterium
AAGCTTTTTCGCGATATAATGCCTTATAATGGCAAAAGATTTAGATTCCAGTAAAAACGATAGAGTCGCCAAAAAGTATAGAGTTGCGGTTGGTCTTAGCGGAGGCGTAGATTCCGCGGTTTCTGCCGCCCTGCTAAAAGAGGCAGGTCACGAAGTTTCCGGAGTTTACCTGCAATGCTGGGATTTTGATGCACCGGGATGTCGGGGAGATAGTGATCGCGCTGATGCAGCAAGGGTTGCTTCTCATTTGGGTATAAAGTTTTCCCATTTGGAGTTTATAGAGCAGTACAAGAGGGAAGTAATAGGGTATTTTTACGATTCGTATGAAAAAGGGCTGACACCGAATCCCGATATTTTATGCAATACAGTTATTAAGTTCGGCTTATTTCTGAATTGGGCTTTGGAAAATGGTTTTGATTATGTTGCGACAGGGCATTACGCACGCATTCAGCATGCGAGGAAGTGTTGTCAGTTGTTGTCAGGGGCAGATGCTTCCAAAGATCAGTCGTATTTTTTGTATAGATTAAACCAGAGTCAACTTGGAAAGGCGCTTTTTCCCTTGGGAGAGTGGGTCAAAGAAGATGTCCGAAAAAAAGCTAAAGAACTAAGTTTACCGGTTTATGACAAACCGGACAGTACCGGCATTTGTTTTATCGGAGATGTTGATGTTAGGGAATTTTTAGGTAGGCGGTTAAAGCCAAGGGAAGGTAGGGTGGTTTTAGAAGACGGACAAGAAATTGGTAGGCACAAAGGAATCTGGCTTTACACGATTGGCCAGCGACGGGGATTTGAGATTAATAGATACATGGGTATTCCTTTATATGTTGTGGGCAAGAGTGCTGAGAAAAACGAATTGATTGTGGGACCGATAAAGTCTGCATTTAGGAATTTGTTTTTGGTGGAGGATTTGCACTGGATTTGTGAAGTTTCCGATCTTCCTTTGAGTTGCCTTGTCAGAATTAGAAATTTAGGCGAATTTTACGAGTCTAGAGTAAGTTTGGTTGGTACCGCAGCCGTGGGTGGGCTAGCAGGGGATTATCTTAGTGATTACCCCGCTGACCGTTTCGATGATCAGGTTTTAGTTGAGTCTGAAAAAGGCATGTTTGGGGTGGCCCCCGGACAAAGCGCTGTCTTTTACCTGGAAGATCGGGTTTTAGGCGGAGGGATAATTGTTTAGCGTTGGAGAGGAGTTCTTTAGTTTTTGTTTAAGCTACTTTTAGAAATTAATCCCAGGTTTCAGCTATTGATACAGCACTTCGCAGAAAAGGCAAAGTTTTGTGGAGAGTCCCTCGGGTGTTTATCCTTAACGGCTCAAAATTCAATTCCTCTATCAAGCCATAATTACCTTGTGAGCGGTATCTTAATTTAGTAATTCCCTCCATTTCTACCAGAAACGGTTCCGTGTATTCGTTCCAATATTCGCCGGTTATGGAGTAAAAAGTTTTGTCGCAGTTTAGAGTGCAGGTTAGTGTTACAAGGGGATATTCGGTGAACCAATAACCGTCCATGGTACCCTCTAGTGTAACCACTGTCACCGGGTATTGGCTGTTTTGAAGCTGTCCAAAAACCGCAAATTGACTGATCGCATTGGCCTGCGCTTCTAACGTCAGGTTGATCGGGTCTAAAACGGAATTTAGTTTTTCCCAGATATTTTTAGCCTCATTCCAGTGATATATTGCCAGTGATTCTATATCTATATTGCTTAGGTTTCCAATTGCCAGGTTGACTTTTATTTCTATATATTTGTCCAGGTTATGTATTAGGTTTCCCAAGTAATTTTTCGCCTCAACAATTATTGAGGTGTCTTCAACATAGCTTAAACCCTTGGTTACCGGTCTCGCGCCTTCTCTGACGGAAAACGTCATTGGAAAGCCCCCCACATCCGAAGGAATTTTGATGCTGATGTTTTCTAAATCTATTGATAGAGCGGTATTTTTGAAAGCGGCTGTTATTTCGCTTATTTCGGAACTCTCTTTCCAAAGATTTTTACTTGGTTTTCCCTGATGATCCCCAAGAATATCTCGCCACCAATAAAATGTCCAAGGATCGTATGTGTAATCATTTCGCCACCCAAAGGGATCCGTAAAAAACCAGGATCCCCAATATCTCCATGGATCTGAATCATCCGCAGGAGTTAATACCCCAAAATGAAGATGCGGTCCGGTAGTGTTTCCTGTCATCCCAACCTTTCCCATAACTTGGCCTTCATTTACAGGTTTATCTCTTTCCCAGTCTTGCGCATACAGCCCTTCTTTCTGAAGATGCATGTATATAGTGCGATATCCGTTGGGGTGTTCAATAATTAGAGAATAACCGCAATCCGGGCAATAAATCCCGCTGGCAAGTCCGTTGGCAGGAGCAGTTATTTCTGTTCCGTATGGTAACGCAAAATCATAGCCATTATGGCTACTGTAGTATATTTCGGGTTCGCTACCTTCGTATCCCAGAAAATTTACTGTAGTTTCGGAGCTTTGCTTTGGTTCCGAATAAAAGCTATACCCAAGTAGTGGGTAAGCGTGGTCAAAAAAAGAGGAAATTTTTTGCAGCAGTTCGTTTGGTCGTTGTCCGATCCACAGACTTCCTAAGAAAGGATCTTTTTCACGCACAAAAGTTATTTCCTTGCGGTATACGCCTTTTCCAGGGGCAGCAGCAAGCAAATAAGAAGGAAATCCAGCCTTTATTGTGAAATCAGTAAAATCCGTTGCTTCTGCTTCTGTGTCAAAACCGGTTTTTTCCCAACTTACTCCCGCATTTTTAGACTTATAAACTTCTATTAGACCCGGGTCATTGCTTCTGACGGCTGCATAAGTATTTACACCCATTTTATACAGATTCAACACTTCCTCATCACAGAAGGTGCAATCCTCTTTCCAAAGAGTTTTAAAGTCCTTGTACACTAGAATTCCCAGATATCTGGTTCCTACATATAGCAGATTCGAGTCAATTAAAAAAACATCTGACTCGGCAGCCTCAATGAATATATCCTTTTCCCAAGTTTTTCCTTTGTCGTAAGAAAGAAACAGGTTTCTAAAGCTCCATATGGCAATTACCTCTTCGGAAACAAAAATATTGTCAACATTAGTGATATGATCATCCGGATTTAACTCCTGCTTCCAGATTTGGCCGCTGTCTTTAGAAACCCACAGACCTGAATTGGCCGTTCCGAGGAAAATCTTTTCCCCCAGGATGCCTAAACTTTTAGATGGCAAATCGTTACCTAGATGGTGCCACGTGACTCCCAAGTTGTCTGTGTAATATAAGCCCGCCGGTCTGCTTGGAGTAGAGTAGTAGGTTGCGGCATAGATTTTCCCGTTAGCATATTTAACATCCGTTACTCCGTAGTTTTTTAGCCCAAATTCCACCCAAGAATGTCCGCCGTCGCTTGAAAAATATATTCCGTTGTAGGGTAGTGCCCAATATCTCGTGTCAAATTCTGATGCTAATATGCCGTACGGGGTTGTCTCAAGGGCGGAGATATAGGGTTTTGATAAACCCGTGGTTTCCCATTTTGAGGATTTAGGCACTTCTTGCGCTTTTGTCGTAGTAGCTGTTATCAAAACTACAGCCAGAACCATGACCAGAAAAGATAAACGTTGAGCGACTTTGCATTTCATTTCGTCCCATCTTTGCATCTGTCAAAAATAAATCAATGGAGGTTATTCTATTTAAAATAGAATACTGGTATAATCGGCAAAGAATGAGCATAGTAGATACAATTAAAAATTGTAATATCGGCCTTTCTGAGGGTGAAATTGAGGGTATTCTGTACCTAATTCTTAACGAGAAAGAACTGACTAATAGCGGGCTAATAAGAAAAACCGGTCTTCCAAAAGAGACTTTGAAAAGATTTAAAATGGCTATTTCTTCCTTTCTTGAAGAGTCTTCTTCCGAGAAAATTCTATTTAAACAAGAAAGTACTTCTGCCGTAAAGGAAATTAATCCCCGCCCGTACAAATGGTCTTTACTATCCTATTCCGACACCACATTGGAAGACAAGTTAAACAAAATAAGATGTAAGTACAGCCTGGAGTCCAAACGGGAATATGATCAGTTTTTTGCAACTACGCAAACCTCAATAGCCAAAGTAGGCGTTATGACAGATAGATCAGATATAAAGAGTAAAAGAATTGCTCTTTTGGGCGACGATGACCTTATCTCCGTTGTTTTAAGTCTCTCCGGAGAAGATTACACCCAGATCACGGTTCTGGATATTGATCGCGATATTTTGCGAACTATAGACGAGATCGTTGCGGAATATGGCCTGAAAAATATCAAAACTGAATTTTACGATGCGAGAAAACAATTACGCTCCGATCTAATAGGAAGATTTGACGTCGTGGTTACTGACCCTCCCTACACTCTTGCTGGCATAAAATTATTCCTTCAAAGAAGTTTATCTTTATTGGGAAAAGAGCAAGGAAAGCATATTTATTTGTATTACGGAAACAGTCCAAAATCACCGGAAAAAACTTTTCAAATTCAGGAATTGCTGGGTAAGTTTGGCCTCCTTATCAAGGAACGAATTTCGGGTTTTGCACGGTATTATGGAGCAGAATCAATTGGAAGCGCCAGTTCCTTGTATTTGTTGGAGACATCTGCCATGACAAAAGATCTTCCGGAGGCGTCAGTGGCAGAGGTATATACTCACCAAGAACGCCATTCGGCAGATTTTCCCTTTGTGGACCACTTTGTTTTCAGGCTTTATTCCGTTCCGGATCAGGTGGTTAAATCAAAAAGTTATCTTCAAAAAGCCCTAGGTAGTTTTTGTCAATGCCACAATCTAAAGATAGCGAGTACCCAAATTACTCGTTTTTCCGGTGGTGGTTATACCTTCAATTACATTTTAGCAAGCTCTAATCTTACTGTTCATACCTGGCCCGAAAAGAACGCCTTACATTTTGTTTTGGTCACCTGTGTCCCTGTGGTTAAGCAGGATAAACTTTATGAAAGTTTAAGTTCTCTTTTTAAGACGGCTCAAGTCGAAATAGAGAAGATAGATTAATAATGCTATTGACTTGGGTATCAAACCTTGGTATCTTCGCTTATGCGAACGACCTACGCAATTCCGCTTTTCGTATTTTGTTCTTAAAGGAGTAGCGTAAGGGAGTTTTTTGCACACTGCACTTTGAAAATCGTATAACAGAGCAAATCGTTTGTGCCTTTAGCGACCTACTTTAAAAGGTTTCTTTGAAACCTTTTAATCACAACAAAATGCTGTCGCATTATTGTTGAGCCGTACAAGTTTTACAAACTTGTACGTTTCGAGGGACTAAAGGCAAAAAGAATGTTTTTTGAGAATTTGATCCTGGTTCAGGATTAATGCTAGCGGCGTGCATAAGGTA
>CAZNJL010000052.1:0-5251 GCA_964573325.1 uncultured Candidatus Saccharibacteria bacterium
ATTTTTTAAATTTAACTATTAATCTGCTCCAAAGCCATATCCGCCGCCTCTTGCATAGATTGCGGAGATTTGGTATTAACCGTTCCCGCACCTGTGCCTTTTGGCGAAGCATATTTTTTAGCCTTGTTAGAGGCCTGCTCTGATAGCTCTGCTTTACCCGACTTTTTTGCATTGACGATCATCTCGTCAACAGCTTTAACCGCCTGTTTCGTTGCCTCGACTGCACTGATTTTTCCTTGTGAATATTCTTGGTTGTTACTAACAATCCCAAGTATCATGTTGGTAAAAGTTTTATCGGTATCAAGTCTGGGGTCAACCTTTGCTGCCTCTCGGCGATCTTGGTCGGCGGCCATTCTTTCAACCGTTTGGTCTTGTACCCATTTGGCGTATTCCATCGGATCAGTAGGATAGGGCTGGCTCTGCTCTTGCTGGGCCGGCTGGTTTCCTTCAAGAATATTGCGTAAATACGCATTTCTTGGATCGCTTAGCTTTTCGATCAACGGTTTATAACTCTCAAAGTTCTCTAAAGACTTCCTCGCTTCTGCTATTTCCTGCGTTTTTTTTGTAAACGCTGATTGCATCTGCTTATAGGCAGGCTTCAGTTCTTCTGGGACGCTATTCGGGTCAAAAAATGATTCCTCGGATGTCCCTTCCTCGGTCTCTGGTTGACCAGTTTCTTCCGTTTCGACTACTTCGGTTTCTATAGTCTCAACATCAGGATTATTGGTTTCTTCCATGTGTGTCTCCTCTGGTTCTCTTTGCATTGTCCTTACGGGTGCATTAAGTTTTCCAAATGAATGACTAACACCCTAGTCTATGAAAAATACTACTTGTTTATAAGTTGCCCTTTTATAAGGTCTTGTTTGGCGGGGTTAAATTGTTTCCCAAATCCACACTTTTTACACACAACCGTCCTCCCGTCTAAAGTAAAGAAGTGTTTTTTACATCCAGTCCAGACTACTTTCGGTTTTAATTCTTTGACCGTTTCCTCTCCTGTATCTGTGTTCTTGTAATTCTCCCATCTACCCTTTCCGCCTATCTTTTTCCATGTCATAGTCTTTGTGCTGAACCCATCACTTGATCTGGGCTAGAGAGTACTTGTCCTCCAGATGGTTGTTGTCCCTCTTGTTGCATTTGTGGTGGTTGTGGTTGTCCGTCAGGTCCAATAATAAATTGCTGTCCATCTGGTGTCATTATCGGAGTACCGGGGGGTAATAAAGGTTTATTAAGATATTTTTCGGGATTAACTTCATCAAAGCCAACTCTAAATAGATTTTTAATTATCTCCATCTGGTTGACCATCGGATCTCCTTTGGTTTTCTCATATAATTCTATAGCTTGAGCACGAATTACGTCTTTGTTTACAGAAACTGATTCGGTGTTGATTTGGATGTCATAAAGTGACCCCAAACCTTTCATCTTCTCTCTGATTTGACTCATAACCATAGGATTGGCTTGATCCATGTTGTCGGTTATTAAAAAGATCTTCTCGTCATCGTAATTTTCTATACCCATCTCAATCATAAATCTGACTACTGATTGCAAGAATCGTCCTATTTTCTTTTTAGCACGATTGTATTTCTTTTCTGCTGCTTGAGCAAATATTGTCTGTCCTGTAGCTGTTTTAACAGTTGAACTCATTCCACCCTTACTAATATCTAACTGTCGAGACACTAGTTGCAAATCTCCCCTAGCTTCATTTGAGGATTGATTGACAACATCGGGCATTTTGGGTGGGTCGACATATTGAGGTGGGACTTGACCAGAATATCTAGCAATAGATCCAGCCGTGGGATCTTTCCATGCTTTCTCGTCTATTTTTGTATCTAGGGAAATAACCGTCTTTGGGTTGGCAAACCTGTCACCATAGTCAACCATTTGTGATCTTCTTTTACTAAGTTCCCTTTCGAGTTGATACAAAGCCTTGCCCTCACCAAATTTATAGAAGGTGTAAGGTAGTCCATAATTACCTAAAAACCTATAAGGTTTACTTGTATATTGACACTCTTCTTGCTTTAAAATCCCTTTACTGTAAAAAACAACGTGATATTCTTTTTCAAACTCCCATTCTTTATCGTCTGATTGTTCTTTTGGCAAATTACCATAATATTCATAAACCTTAGCTCTTTTAACATCTTCCCTGCTTAAGCCAGAATTAAACTCGTTATCATCGTCTAATCCTAATTCCTTCATATCCATCGTACTATCAACGTCAACCTCTTTCCCATATGTCTCCCTCATTTCTTCCGGAGAAAGGCTTTTCTCTTCAAACATATAAGGTATTTTGTCTCCCTCTACTGAAAACACAGACTCTGGACTAAAATACAACTTAAAAGGATCTACCGTAATGGGGTCTGGGTCGTCATAAATGGGTACTTGATATGTATTAGATACTTCTTCTTCGCTAATCTGATTGCCCATTTCATCCATAATTGGCTGTACTGTTTTCTCAGTAACCGTTTTGGTTTTTGTTTTCCAAAGCACCCTTTGAGCGGCAAATCCTATTAAAGAAAAGTAAATTCCAGCACTCTCGACTTCTTGTTCTAGTCCGGTCTTATCCCATTGGTAGTCATAAATACTGTCGGCAATATTTCCGACTATTTCATCATCTCTTTCTTTCCCTTTGACTATAAGTTCTGGTTTGCGATCAAAGATCGAGGGTTGTTCTGATTCCACGTCTACAAAAATATAAGGGATTTGCATGGCTGTTCTAAGTTCTCCACTCTCACGAATAGATTTTGTCAAAGCCTCCAAAGAATCTATGTTGTATGCCTTGATAAACTTTTTCCAGTCTTCGTGGGGTTTTTTAGCAAAAGCCTTGCCAAGTTTTAGACGAGACTTTAAAAGGCCGAGTAATTCTTGATTTTCTTCCATAGACGATTATGGCAATTTAATCTCGGCTTTATAAGACGGACTAAAGGAATCTAGCTGTTTTCTGATAGTGTCCAGTTGTTGGCTAATAGCTGGTTGGCTTATCTTTAACATGTAGGCGACATCTTCTTGTCTGTAGCCCAGCTCAAACACCATCGCCATTAGAAACCTCAACCTGTCATTGCCAAGTTTTTGATAGAGACGGCCTCTCCCTATTGCCACAATCTCCATCTCAATTTGATTTAAACCATCAGGGGGTAATAATAGTTTGACCAAATCTTATCTCTCCTTTTTTGTATAAACGAGTAATATTGAGTAAAAGGTAATATTCTGCCTGCTTCTTGCTCATCTTACTAGTCACGTCACAAACAAACTTATTTTTATAGTAAACCTCTATTAACTTAAACCCTGTCTTGTTTATGGCAAACTGACTCTTATCTACGTTATATCTCTCGCTGTCGGCTACATATTTGAAGTCCTTAACAATATCACTATAAAAATGCTTTTCTAATATCTGTTTGATACCCTTCTTAAACTCTATTTCTTTAGGTAGCCACATATCAATATCCTAACATACTTTCTAACTTCGCCTCATACTCTTTTTGTTCCATAATCCGCTGAAAAGTCCCCACCGGGGCTTTTTTGGTCGTCTTAAATAAACTAGGATCGTATCTGTTCCAAAAATAATACTCTAAAGCCCTCATAATATGTGAAAATTCGTCGTGTATTGGGATCTCATTACTTTGATCTCTGGCCGTTTCATTCTTAATTGGATATCTATAATTTAAGAAACAGTCCCTAACTCTTGAACACATATCAGAGTTTACATAAACTTTCCTCATAAATTTATGTGTGTGTCTTATCTGTGTGGGAATATTTGGGATTACGTTTGAGGTAATGATGTGATCCATTTGTGCCAGTTCTGCTATCGGCGATCTTCCGTTTACTAAACTTCTTGCTCTACCGGCTATGTCTCCGGTTTCTAATTCTGGTTTCTTATATCCCTTGTCTTTAATCGTTGCAACTATAGCAGACAAATTGCTGTCTGAAAGCTCTATGTAGTCAACTATTCTTATCTCGTCCTTTGCTGGTTGAATGAAAAGAACGGCCGTTGGATCATTTACGCCAAAGTCCCAAGTTAAGTGTAAAGGTAAGTTTTTATCGTACTTAAAAGGTATATATTGTTTGTCAAAATCCCATTCTTTATAAACCACACCTACTGGCTTGACATACTCAGCCATTATCTCTTGTCTGAAATAATCCTCACCCATTTCCTTATATTCCTCTACCATTTCATCTAGTTCTTCACGATCAAGCTCTGGGTTGTCATATGATGTGAAGTGGAACTCTTTAAATCTCCCTGCTTTGGACAAATGATACAAGTTCCTAAACCCTTTAGGTGTACCTGAAATTATGGCAGGGGCTTTGTGAACCATTAAATTAGGTCTAATAATTAAGGGCCAGATATCTTCTTGCCAATCATCATACTCATCCATACCTACTCCACCCCAATTACTAATCCCTCTTAATCCTTCTTTGTTCTCAACCCCAAATAATTGTATTTTCCCCGCACCTTCAATCTGCACAGATAATTCAGTAGAGTTTTCTTTATAAGGAACCCCCTTCTTCTTAAATTCGTTTAGTATTCTGGCTATATGATCTCCCCAAACAATATCTTTAGCTTGTTTCCTACTAGGAGCGATATAAGGAAAAACCAGGGGTTTGTCCATAGCATTTTCAAATAACCAAGAAACTATTAAAGATGTTTTCCTCCACTTTCTGCCACATCTTAGAATAACCCATCTTGTGCCGGAGTCTAAAGCGTCTAAAACTTCTTGTTGTTTTTCGTGAGGTTTAGTAGGGGCGAAGATGTTGACATTAATTTCCTTCACTTCTGGTAACATTAAATTTAATTTCTTTGCCGTCTGTTGTTAAATCTGTTTTATTCTCATCAACCCAACCAAAATTATTTTTTAAATTAAAAATCAACCCAGGGGTAAAAGTAATCTTATCATTCAATCTTCTGTCCACATCGGCCTCTATTCTTCTTCTCGCTCTTTTTACAGCGTTACCAAATTCGTCTCGCCTCTTATAGACCATTAGTTGTTTTCTACTCAAATCAAGAGCGTAAGCCAATCCGCTCATGGTATAAGGTTCTGGGGAAATATATGCAAACTGTTCGTTAGTCTTGTTATCGTATCCTTGTATTAACCGGTTATCGCAAGAATCAAAATACTCGTCTATGACCTTTTGTAACTTTTCAACGGTTTTATACTTTAATGGACGGCCCCTCTTCATGATTTTATATTAGCACATTAGCTCTTAATCTGCTAAATATATTTTCCGTTTCCTTTCTATCAAACTCATATTTCTGGTGGCA
>CAZNJL010000053.1:0-5207 GCA_964573325.1 uncultured Candidatus Saccharibacteria bacterium
AGCACCGCCCTGTGAAGGCGGGGGTTGTGGGTTCAAGTCCCATCAGCCACCCCAAAAGACTATTACGATCCTCTCCAAATTTTCTGCTAAAATTTAAGCATGAGCTTCGCAAAATACACTGCCCTCTCTGCCGAGGCAGTTCTTGATGAATTTAATGTAAAAGCAGATAAAGGTCTATCAAAAAGCGTAATCCGCGAATTACAATTACGTTATGGAAAAAACGAGTTTGCAAAAAATGAAATTAACGCCTTAAAAATACTCATCCGGCAGTTTAAATCTGCCTTCATCTACATTCTTATCGGAGCCTCCTTAGTTACATTTTTTCTAAAAGAGTATTTTGATAGCGGATTTATTTTGTTTTTTGTTGCAATAAATGTCCTCCTTGGGTTTTTTCAAGAGTATAAATCAGAGCAAGCAGCAAAACTTTTGAGAAAATACACTAACAAGAGGGCGACGGTGATAAGAGAAGGAGAAGAGGTTGTGATTGACGCTACCGAACTTGTACCGGGAGATATTTTGTCTATTGAAACAGGTGATATAGTCGCCGCCGATTTAAGGTTGATAAAAATAAACAATCTCCTGGTTGATGAATCAACACTTACCGGAGAGTCAATGCAGGTAAGTAAACAAATTAAAGAGTTATTGACCGAGCAAATTAGTTTATCGGACGCGTCCAACATAGTCTTTTCAGGTACAACAATCGTTGAGGGTAGGGGTTTGGGAGTCGTCGTAGCAACCGGAAAAAGCAGCCAGCTCGGTAAAATCGCGAAACTGACCACAGAGGTTAAAGAAACCAGTTCGTTTGAGAAACAGATAAATAAAGTCAGTAAATTCATCTTTTTTCTGACCTTAATAACTCTAGCGATAGTTTTTATTGTTCACATTTTTTTTAGAAACACCTTATCTCTAGTTGATTTAACAATATTTTCTGTTGCCTTGGCCGTCGGAGTCATTCCTGAAGCAATGCCCCTGGTGGCGACTTTTTCCCTATCATTGGGTGCAGCCAAGCTCGCCAAGAAAAAAGTCATTGTAAAAAGACTTTCCGCTATTGAGGATCTTGGAGGTATACAAATACTCTGTACAGATAAAACAGGAACTATAACCGAAAATAAACTTACTGTATCCGAAATGTTTTCGGATAACCCAAAAGATACACTTTTATTCGGATTGATCGGCGCATCTTCCCTTGATTCGGCAGGCACATCAAACAACTCATTTGATTTAGCTATTCTTGACAAGCTAAACGGTTTACAAAAAGATTTGGCAAAAAAATATTCTAGGATATACGAAATTCCATTTAATCCCGCGAGAAGAAGAAATAGCGTTCTTGCTGATTTGTCCGGTGAAAGGTTTTTAATAGTAAGGGGGGCAGTTGAGGCAATTATGCCTTTTGTTATAAATGTTCCTAAAGAGAAAGGCGAGGAATTAATATCGTGGGTTTTGGATCAAGGTCGGAAAGGTAGGAGAGTATTGGCAATTGCCAAAAAAAGTTTTGCGCAGGACTTTTACGCTGTTAGCGATGAAGAGGCCAAACTGGAGTTTGTCGGCTTACTATCATTTGTTGATCCCATCAAAGAAAGTACATACCCGGCCCTAAAAAAAGCGAAGAATTTAGGAGTTATTGTTAAAATAATAACGGGTGATTCCGCAGAGGTCGCTGGCGCTGTGGGAGTAGAAATCGGTATTGCGGAAACACCTTCCGATGTTATAACAGGCCAGGATTTTGAAAAATTATCAAGAACGAAGCAAAAAGAATTGGCGCGGGAAATTAATGTATTTGCAAGAATGTCGCCGGAACATAAATGCAACCTTATAAAATTACTTCAGGAAGACTACGAGGTCGGGTTCCTTGGTGAAGGAATAAACGACGGTCCCGCACTAAAAGCCGCCGGAGTTTCGATAGTTGTAGACAGTGCTTCCGACGTGTCCCGAGAAATTGCTGACATTATCTTACTCAAGCATAACTTACAAATTATTGTTGACGGTGTAGAACTTGGTAGAAAGACATTTGTAAATGTAACAAATTATATAAAAGCAACCTTGGCATCAAATTTTGGAAATTTTTACGCTATGGCTTTTGTTACGCTAATAATTGACTTCCTGCCCATGCTTCCGGTACAAATACTACTGTTGAATTTACTTTCCGATTTTCCAATGATCTCAATCGCTACTGATAATGTAGATAGAAAGGATATACTTGACCCAAAAAATTTCTCCGTAAAAGACTTACTTCTTTTAGCGACTTTGATAGGTCTTGTTAGTACCGGGTTTGATTTTATGCTGTTTGGAATTTTCAAAAATTATGGAGAGAGTAGCCTGCAAACCTATTGGTTTATTGGAAGTGTCTTAACCGAACTAGTCTTGATTTACTCAGTACGAACCAAGGGATGGTTTTTCAAGGTTAAAAACCTGCCTTCCAAAGAAATTTTTATTCTAACCGTAGCTGCGTCGGCTCTTACGCTGTTCATTCCGTTCACAAGCTTTGGAATTAACGTCTTCAGTTTTATTCGACCCTCTGTGGACAAGATATTGTTAATTTTTGCAATAGTAGCGGGATATTTGTTAAGTACAGAGATCGTCAAAAGGTTATACTATAAATATATAAATTTTGCTAAGTAATCTTTTGTAATGATATATTTAACCGGATGCTAAAAATACTGGGCTTTATCAACCTCTTTTTTGGACTTCTTGAGATTACGGGATTAATCAGATATGTAAAAGGCAATCAATACAGTGTTCAAAACCTAAATATTGCCCAAATATCAGATAGCATCTTTATTTTATACATATACCCACTTCTTTTGTTTGTTATGGGAATCATAAATATAGGCGTAGGCCTGATTAATCTAGGAGCCGTCGCCCCGAAGAGTAAAAAACAAGAATTCGGTCGTGTATTAATAGGCGCCTCGTTGATTTTTGCCAGTACTCTGGTTTTTTGGGATTTAATAATAGTTTAATACACTTTTCTTATTCACTTTTTGGGAACTATGAGCAACGGTTGGATCTGCGATAGTCGCTCTTTCTTAAATTTGCTACAATTGAAAGACTATGAAAGAGAAAACCCTGGACTCAATTTTCAAGGCATATGATATTCGCGGAAAGTGTCCCGAGGAGCTAAACCCTGAGTTTTTTTACAATCTTGGAAAAGCGTACGCCACCAAATTTAAACCTCAAACAGTCGTAGTCGGGCACGATATTCGTCCGGACAGTTCAATCTTTAAGCAGTCTTTGATTAAAGGTTTGTTGGAATCAGGTTGCAATGTTGTAGACTTGGGTGAGATTGCAACAGAGATGTTATATTTTGCAGTCGGCGAATATTCCGACATTTACGACGGTGGCTTGGTAGTTACAGCCTCACATAACCCCCGCGGATGGAATGGCTGCAAAATGGTGGGAAAAAGGGCTACTCGCATAGGGCAATCATCTGGCCTTTTTGATCTGAAAGAGATTATACTGACGGGAACCTACGAAAAGGTTAATGATACGCCGGGTAAAATCTCTGATAAATATATTTACCCTGAATTCAAAAATAAGATTTTATCTTTTATAAAGTCTGTTCCGACTAAAAAGTTAAACATTGTTGTAGACGCGGGGAACGGCATCGGGGGGAAAGTTTTTGATTATGTTTTCAGCTCCTTGAATTTGAACATAACCAAAATGTACTTTGTTCCCGATGGAGATTTTCCTAATCACATCCCCGACCCGATGAAGGAAGAAAATGTCGTGGAATTAAGAAAGCGTGTGCTAGACGAAAATGCTGATTTTGGCATCGCGATTGATGGAGATGCAGATAGAGTTTTTTTTATAGACAAGAAGGGCCGCAAACCGGACGGAGCCTATACCGGGGTTCTTTTAGCTAGGTATCTCTTGCAAAACAGCGAAAACAAAAAAATTATCCACGATCCTAGAATTACATGGCCTTTTGTTAAGGAGGCAGAAAAATTAGGGGCGATTACATTCCAATCAGTAGCCGGGCAATCTAATTTTAAGCAAAAGATGTGTGAGGAAGGCGCTCTTTTTGGCGCGGAAGCTAGCTCCCACTTTTGTTACCATGATTTTTACAACTGCGATTCAGCAATGGCAACGATAGCTCTAATGTTGCAAATGTACTTTGAAGGTTTTGAACTTACAAGGGCGGTAGACTATTTGTTTGAAAAATACCCAAACTCGGGAGAAGTAAATTACTCCGTTGATAATGCGAAAGAAATGCTGGAGAAACTGGAAGAACATTATAAAGGTATGGGGGCGGTAATAGAGCATGTTGACGGTCTGTCCGTAAGCTTTTCGGATTGGCGCTTTAATATGCGAATGTCTAATACCCAACCCTTAGTACGACTTAATGTTGAGGCGGAAACCGTGGATAAGGTAGTGGAGCATTTTAAGGAAGTAGAAGGTCTGGTTGGTAGCCCGCGGGATAATATCCCGACTTTGACGGAATTGCGGTAGACCAAAAATTTGGGAAGATCTCCAAAATTACTAAACTAGAACGAGGCGTGAGAGCAAGGATACTGTAATATATATTTATCTCACCACAATACTGACAATCCTATTTGGCACATAAATAAACTTATAGTCAGGATTATTCTCGAGGTACTTCTGCACAATTCCTATTTTCAGCACTTTCTCTTTAACACTATCTTCAGGCTCATCAACAGCAACCTCCACTTCTGCGCGAATTTTCCCATTTATTTGCACACCTAATACAACAAAATCTTCCCGCGCTAGCTTCTCATCATATTTAGGCCAGCTCTGCATATGCACACTATTTTCAGGAATCCACTTTCCAAATCCATTAATTTCCTGCCATAACTCTTCTGCCAAAAAAGGAGCAATCGGGGCTAACATTTTGACAAAACTCTTCCACGCTTCAACCTCAATCCTCTCTTGTGCCTTCAAAGTATTTACTAAAATCATAAGCTGGCTGACAACAGTATTCATTTTCAAGTCTTCAATCATTTCGGTAACATTTTTTATTGTTTTGTGAAGTTGCTTTTCTAGTTCTTTAGCCCCATAACATTGTTTTTCCGTGGTATCAGGTTGAACATCATCCTTAACCTTGGCACGTAAATCATAAGCAGTATTCAAAAAACGCCAGGTCGCTTTGATGGTATTACTATTCCAAGGGTATGTGTCAGTATAAGGTCCCAAAAAACACAACGCCATTCTGGTCGCATCTGCCCCATAGTTATCTACTAGAAACTGAGGTT
>CAZNJL010000054.1:0-2959 GCA_964573325.1 uncultured Candidatus Saccharibacteria bacterium
GTTGCTTGGGACGTTGAAATCGGTGCAATTGATTATGTTAATGTCGTGCAATCTATCGCAGCAACAACCCCGCCTAATGCGACTTAATGGCAATGAAATTAGGAGATTAGGAGATTAATTTTATGAAAAAATATTATAAAAATAAATGGATAATAGGAGTTATTTCTATCTTTTTTATTGCTACATTGGCGTATGCCGGAACAGCGACAAGATTTCCCTATGGATTGAGGGTTGCAGACGAGGGGGCAGCGCATTCGACACCCCCAAGTGGATTTGGAGATGTTTACGTCAGCTCCGACATTCCGTACTGGATTAACGATTCAGGCGTATCAACCTCGATGATTGCAGGTGCAACAGCGACAGATTTTGATTTAGCTGCGGATGCGCCAAAGACTCCTTTAAAGATTCTTTCGGTGAAAAGATTTTTTGCAACGATAAAGAAAGCAAATCGTACAAACGAGGCGCGCACCAAAGCAAAAAGGTAAGTGATTCTAAACATGCAAGAATGTACAGTAGAATATGCGTCTTTCGCCCCTCCCGAAGGGCAGAAGCAATGTTTGCGGGCTTAAAGATATCAAAAAAGTATCCGCTTAGATAAGGCAAATTAAGTTCGCCTCTATCCTTAATGCTAATTGTCACAATCAGGGAAACCAGGATGGCAGAAAAAATGAAAAAAGCGTACCCGAAAAGCCTTCCAAGAGAATCAAGCTTTTTTGCTAAACGAGAAAAAGCGCTCGTATAAGTTTCCATTTTTAAGAAAACTTTTGGGGAATTTACCAAACGAACGAGAATTCCTTTTGACAAAAGGATAAAAAAAGTAAAAGCCAGCACATACAGTGAAGTCTCAAATACCCAACTTTCAATTAATGTCTTATAAAACGGCTCAACGGGCAGGGGGGTTGATGTGGTACGACCGTCCGTAACAACCTCTCCTGCGATAGGATAAGAAAATTTTAGCGATGTAATGTAGGTTTTTAGGTATTCGGATAACTTTTCCCTATAAGAAGGAACAAGGAGAATGGTTTCTGGAATAACTAAAATTTTCCGGCCATTTCTTTCACCAAGCCCCACTGAAGCTTCAAAACCGAAAGGCGAAACAAAAATCTGCTTTTTTTCAAGAACAGTAGATAGGACAGAGTCGCGATCACAAGAAAAAATACCGGTCGCAAATGGCGAATTACAAATGAAAACTGTATCACCAAGGTCAAAGTCAATGAGCTTATCAGTACTCAGAACTAACTGCCACTCTTTGCGATTTGGCCTTTTAGAAAAAATATACGGCTGCATTGTTGCGGGCTCCTCCTTTGATTTTTCTACGGTGATTTCGTCGAAAGAATCCGCTATCTCCTCATCAAAAGAAGGCTCGGAAGAGTCCGGCTTATCAGAAGCTTTCTCCATTTCTTCCTTTTGAGCTAAATACTCTTCTTCAGTTAGCAACTGACCGGAGTCGCGAAATTTTTCTATGAAGTCTATAAAATCCTCATAATCCGTGGTTAAATCAGCAAAAGGCCGAATAATTGAAAAACCAAGGTCGTCAAAGTATTTAAGATAATAGGATCCGATATCTCCCGCGAGCACGGTGTTAGAAAAAAACAGTAAACCCGCGGTTAGCGGTAAAATACTAATTAAAAATTTTCTCATAAAAAATGTCCTTAAAAACGCCGATTACTAATGCCAAGTAGCTTAAAACAGCGGAGTATTCAGCAAATTTATCCATCTTTAGAAACAATAAAAAGGGGGTAATGCCTAAAAATATTAAGGCTAGGATATAGATATATTTTCTATCAGTATTAAACGCGAATAAAAACGCCCAAGTTATTAGGAGGGCCAACAAAAAGTAGATTATTCCCAGTACTCCTGAACGGAGAGTTACCGCTAAAACAGGTGGCAGAGATAGGATAAGTAAAAGCAAAAGTTTGGAAATTTTGACTTGTAACAATCGCGGCAACCACCCGTCAGTTGGCAAAAGAAAAACAACTGCTACCAAACCAAATGCCATGACTATTAAGATATTGTTTATTCCGAAAATACTAAACATGCTGTGGCCATTATAAAACAAAGGGAAAATTAATGCTTCCGCGGAAAGTTTCGCTAATAACGCGCACAAAACCCAGTACATCCGCGGATAACATCATAAGTTGGGGCAACGGCCAAGAGTATTTTTCAAGATAATGTTTTTTGATAAAGATTTTCATGGCTTGCGCGGAAAGCTTTTGCATCTTTAATCGGTGAGCTAAAGGCTTTTTTGCGAGCTTGCGGGTGGTTTTCCTAATTCCAACCGACCCTCCTTTTAGGTGCACGGTTTTCCATTGGGGAAGGTACATAATCCTCCATCCGGTCTGCTTGATTCGATAGCAAACATCCACATCCTCTCCGTAAAGGAAAAAGTCTTCATCAAAACCGCCGATTTGATCCAAAACGCTTTTACGGGCAAACATAAAATGCGAAATGCACATGTCTATTTCATGAGGCGTGTTTAAATCTTTATCAGGCATAAAATAACCGTTGAAACGGGCAGAACTTGGAAAGAATTTGTTTAGCCCAAGCAATTTACAGAAAGAAATCCAAGGGGTGGGAAAAGCGCGGTGAGCATCCATGTCTAGTGAACCATCGGCTAAAACTAATTTGCAGGTGGCGGCACCGATTTTTGGGTTTTCGTCAAAATATTGGGCTAAACCCTCAACAACGCCTTTTTCAGGGAAAGCATCCATTCCCAAAAATAGCAGGTATTCGGTTTGGGCGATTTTGTAGGCACGATTATAGGCTTTAGATAGACCTTCGTTTTCTCCTTGTATTAAGGTTACCCACGGAAAATCGTTTTTTATTAATTCAGCCGTCCCGTCAGAAGAGGCTTGGTCTTTAACAATAACTTCTAGCCTTGCGGGATAATTTTCCTTAATTTTTTGGAGGTTGGTTAAGCAATCGGCAACATGAGTTTTCTCGTTATAAGAGCAAATTA
>CAZNJL010000054.1:3059-5142 GCA_964573325.1 uncultured Candidatus Saccharibacteria bacterium
GGAAAAAACTAATCTAAAAGTATTTTCTTAAAATTCAAAGCATATTCGCGGGCAACAGTTTTACTGGGCAAAAAAGGAAGGATATCTTTGTAAACAGCGTCCGGTTCAATCAAAGCAATCTTTTTACTAACTTCTGCCCATACCTGCTGCGCCCTCTCCAAACCCAATAAAGTCTGCAAACGAGCTTCATTGGGAAAAAAATCCTCTTTAAGACTGCGCTCTTTAAACCAAACCAAATCATAAACATCGCGACCCTTAAAAGGAACATTCTGACTTCCCATCTTGAAAAAAGAACGATTTAAAAAAGCTACCAACTTATTGGCATAAAGAGTTTCCAAATCGTAACACCTGGCAAAAAAAGTAAACTGAGGCGTAGAAATAGATTTCACGTCCTCACCGTACACTCCAGTATCTTCCAAGGCAAAATCACATCGAACAAACAGGCTCCTTGTATCAACCGGAGTTTTTGTCAAACCAATTTTACCCAGAATATCAAACTTAATAATTAGGCTCCTATCGTTATTAGATAATTTCATTCGCAGGTCATAAAAATCAAGTGATGTTTCTAAATAACTTTTTAAGGAATTACTGAAATCTTCAATAGAAAAATTCCCCTCATAATTAAAATCTAAATCCTCTGAGAGTCTATTTAAACCGTAGACTTTTCTTAGACAAGTACCCCCTGTAAAAAGCATCTCCTTGTATAAAGAGCTAGTGTAAACAAAATTTAAGATATAGTTTTGAATATATTCTTTTAACAAAATCCTCAAAAACAATGGATTATCCCCATCATACTGCTCTTTTACTTGAGTTAAAGCCTGTATTAACATATTAGTTTTCTTTCTTCAATTAAATCCAAAACTTGTTGCATTTTTAGGTAATCGGTATTACCTGCATACTCTCTGAATTCCACAAGATCCCGAGAATCAAAGACATCCCAATTTATTCGAGCACTTTCTTCCAAAAATTCTTTTAAAGTATCTCGATTAGAAAAATCTTTAAAGTAAATAAAATCAAACAAAGCCTTAGACCTTTTTGCAACAAAAATGGTCTTATCTTTAAAGGTTTCCTCCTTATATCCGCTAAAAAGATTCGAAGAGATACTCTTATAAATAAAGTTTTTAAGATCAGAGTTATAGATACGCGTACTTTTTGTAGTTACGGATGTGATCGAAAAAACAGCCTCGGGGATAGCACCGTATTTTGACAACATGTATTCCAAAGAAACATACGAAGGTTTTCTCATAACATTAGCCAAATACTCAAAATAACATTCCTTTTCCAGGGGGTCTTTTACTACGGCGGTTAGATAATATGGAGAAATATAGGTACCCTTTTTTAGGCTTACTAGGAGTCCTTCCTTTACAAGCTTGCGAATCCAGTAGCGCGTGTTTCCCTTTATTTTAAGACTTAGATTTTGACTTGTAAAATAGGGGGCAGAGGAAAGC
Organism: uncultured Candidatus Saccharibacteria bacterium; assembly: GCA_964573325.1. GTDB lineage: Bacteria > Patescibacteriota > WWE3 > UBA101185 > UBA10185 > JAGPFW01. The sequence goes on from CAZNJL010000054.1 coordinate 4,508, forward strand.
AACTCCAGTATATCTGTATATGACATGGAGATATTATATCACATTGTTTCACAATCGGTAGAAATTTGTGCCTTTTCTGAAATGGTCTGTGACATAAAAGTTTGCCGAAAAAATCTAAATTGTTTTAGTAATGTCTTTTCCCACCGATTACAAAGTCTTCATTAAGGGTGTTATGCTAGAAAGTTAGGAGCGATTTCATATATTTTCATATTGCAATAGAAATTGGTTAATGATACGGTATAAATATGTCTGAACGAAATTCCAAAACACGGCTGAACAGTACACCGAAAATCTCAACGGGTTCAACCGAACAGATGCGTGATTTAGCCCGACAAGTTATAGAAAATGGTACCGGTATATCTGAGATAAACGGAGTTCTGGGAGATCATACGATGCGCCTGGGAATGATGGAGACGAAATTAGATAAAAATACAGAGAAAATCGACAGATTAGATAAAAAGCTGGATAAGCATGATGCGCAAGACAAGAAGCACTGGCAACGCTTTGAAATTGCTATTGCGGAAACCAATGCCAAAATTAAGACCGTTGTGGTGGAAGGAAACAATAGACTTGAGGTCGCTATAGCAGGAGTCAACAACAAAATAGATACCGCAATGGCGGGGGTCAACAACAGA
>CAZNJL010000055.1:0-5138 GCA_964573325.1 uncultured Candidatus Saccharibacteria bacterium
TTAATAATCCTCTCCCACGAGACCGTATCTTTCGGATTGTATAAAACCCGTAAATAGGATAGAGCGTCTTTAATTTCGTGCCTGGCATAAAACCTGAAACCTCCGATAATTTTGTAAGGAATGCTATTCTTGATTAGAGTCTCTTCAAAATTACGTGATTGAGCGTTAGTACGATATAAAATAGCGATATCTTTATATGTGCGCCCCTGATTTAAAGCGTCTTGTATTTTTTGAACAACATAGCCTGCTTCGGCTTTTTCGTCATAGGCTGTATGAGCTGTTAATTTGTCTCCCGCACCCTTGTCAGTCCACAAATCCAATGGAATGTGCGTGGCATTATTATTAATAACCTTCTTCGCCGCCTCCAGAATATTTTGGGTTGAGCGATAGTTTTGATCCAAACTGTAAACTGTCGCATCGAGGTAATCTTTCTGAAAGTTCAAGATATTGCGATAATCCGCCCCACGAAAGCTATAAATCGCTTGGGCCATATCTCCCACGACATACAAATTGTGGTGCTTCTTGGCAAGCAACTTGGTTATAACGTACTGCGCTTTGTTAGTATCTTGGTACTCATCTACCAAAATGTGTCTAAAAATATTCTGATACTTATCTAAGATGGGTAGGTTTTCGGCAAATAAATGTACAACTTCCATTAAAAGATCGTCAAAGTCTAAAGCATTGTTTTTTCGCAACCGTTTTTGGTATTCAGAGTAGATTTTGGCTACGGTACGGGGAAAATAACCGGAAGCTGTTTCTATGTAATCTTCGGGAGACATAAGCTCGGTTTTAGCTCCGGAGATTTCTGATAAAACTGCGTTGGGATTTATTTTTTTTGGATCTATACCGTAATCTTTGAGAATGTTTTTTACCAGCGAAAGCTGATCTGCCGTATCGTAAATCGCAAAATCGTTGGGTATAGCAATATGCTGACCATCCCGACGGAGAATGCGGGAGGCAATAGAATGGAAGGTGCCGCTCCAGGTAGGTGCGGTTCCTAATGAAGATTGATCGCTTAGTAATTTGGCTACACGTTCCTTAATTTCGCAGGCCGCTTTATTAGTGAAAGTTACAGTCAAAATAGAGTTAGCAGGTATTTCTTGCTCATAGATCAAATAAGCAACGCGATGGGTTAAAACACGGGTTTTTCCACTTCCGGGACCGGCAACTACCAAAGCAGGGCCCTTTGGGTGTTGGACAGCCTTTATTTGTTGGGGATTGAGTCCTTCTAGTAGGGGGAGCATACATTGTGTATAGTAGCACGATTCGGAAAGGTCTCTGTTAGAATTAAACTCGGGTTGGTATGAAAAAGCGTAACCGTAAAGGCATAATTATTTTGAGCTTGGTCCTTTTGGGAGGCTTGTTCCTATACAAACCCAAAAAATACCAAAAAGTACAAATAGGTAATGAGATTTATAAATTGGAGATTGCCGACACCAACGCTAAAAGAGCCAAGGGGTTAATGTTTAGACGAAACCTTAAATCTGATGAAGGAATGTTATTTATCTTCCCTCAAGAGGGGCGGCATTCCTTTTGGATGTACAACACTTATATCCTGCTAGATATGATTTGGCTTAACAACAATTGGGAAATCGTGCACGAAGAAAAGGGCGCGCCTCCATGCGGAGAGACGAATCCGCTAAAATGTCTGTCGTACAAACCCGGCTCTCCGGCAAAGTATGTGATAGAAATCGCAAGCGATTAGAGCGAAAAATCAAGTCATCAAAAGTCGAACAAAGAACAGAAATGTCCTATAATATGTCCGTTTAGTCGACTGAAAGGAGATTTTGATGACGCCGCAAGACCTGTATGGTTGGGTGGAAGAAGCACGTGGAAGGAAAACCTGGTGCCTTCGAAGAAGGTACAGGAGGATCCTCCGAACATTGGCAAAAGAACGGGTACCGAACACTAGGGCAGATCTTTGGATCGAGGCCGGGGCCATATTAGAGGTGCTCAAAGAAAGGGGGAAAAGACTTCCGAGGTTGGGTGTCCGAGAGAGACGGGAGATTTCGAGACAAAGATAAGGAGTAAAAGTATCCAGAGAAACCCTCTGTAGTTGCTTGCCTGGAAGGGTTTCTCATTCTTTTTAATTAAACAAGGTGAGAAATAACTTGAGATATCCTACTCACACTCCTGAAGCATCAGCGAAATATGTGATTGAGCTACCCGCCCTTTCTATGCTATAAGTTGATTTTATACTCGAATCTTTGTATTATCTTGGGCAGTCGTCAACTTAAGGGAGACAAGGAGGAAACATGAGTAGCTTGCTTCCTGATCAAGATGAGGAAGAAGGGTACGAAAAGGCAGTAGCAACCACCACATTTCTGCTGCTTTCCCACCAACCCGAGAAAGGCGAGTCTCAAGTAAGTAGGGATGAGTGGGGCACCGCACTGAAGGTTTTGCGGCGGCTCGCAAAATTGTTGAACTCCCCAAATTCCTAGTCGGTAAGCCAAACCCTGAGAACGTCTCCCTCTCAGGGTTTTCTTCCTCCTGTGAATCAAAAATGCTAAAATAGAGCGTAATGGCAATAACAAGAACCCAAAAAGCCTATATAACAACCGCTATTGATTATGCAAACGATGTAATTCATGTTGGGCACGCTTACGAAAAGATCTTAGCAGATGCTGTAGCCCGTTATTACCGGAAACTAGTCGGAGAAGAGAATGTTTTGTTTTCCACAGGGACTGACGAACATGGAACCACAAACTATAAGGCGGCTCAAAAGGCAGAAACATCTATAGAAGAATACACAGATCAAATCTCTGCCTTAGATAAAGCACAAATCGATTCCCTTAATATTTCTTATGATCGCTTCATTCGTACTACTGACTCTGATCACAAAAAAACTGCTTCAGAGTTTTTTAGAAAAGCCCTTGAAACCGGAGATATCTATAAAGGAAAGTACTTGGGGTTCTACTGTGAGGGTTGTGAGGCTTACAAAACTATATCCGAGCTGAACGCTAACGGACAATGCACTAACCATCCCGCAAGGGAAATCCAAAAACTGGAAGAAGAAAACCTCTTTTTCCGTTGGTCAAAGTACACAGACAAACTAAAGAACCTAATAGAAAGCAAGGAAAATTTTATTCTCCCCCTAGCTAAGAAAAATGAAATGCTGGCCTTTCTAAGTCGAGGTTTAGATGACATTCCGGTGAGCCGCCCAAAAGAAAAGGTTCCTTGGGGAATTCCCGTACCGGGCGACGAGAGTCAAGTTATTTATGTGTGGTACGACGCCTTGGTTAACTACTACACTTTTGGAAATCCCAAAGGATTTTGGGAAGAAGACACCAAAATAATCCATTTTGTGGGAAAAGACATTCTACGATTTCATGCTTTGCTGTGGCCTGCAATGCTCATGAATTTGGGTCTTCCCCTACCAACAACTATTTATACCCACGGATTTATTAACCTGGAAGGACGAAAAATCAGCAAATCGCTTGGAAATGTGATTAGACCTGACGAGTTAGTCCAAAAGTACGGAGTTGACGCGGTTAGATACTACTTTTTGAAACACGGACCAATAGTGGATGATGTGGATATTTCCTTATCCTATTTAGAAAGGGTCTATAACGCGGATTTGGCTAACGGGTTGGGAAATACTGTAGCTAGAATTGCTAAACTGGCGGAAAATTCGGGTTTGGAATTTGAGGCTGTAGAAGACGAAAACTATGACATTTGGACACAAAGTTGGGCAGAACCTATAGAAAAATATAGAACTGACTTAGCGTTGCAAAATATCTGGAAAATACTGTCACAACTGGAAAAGCACATAAACGAGCACGAACCTTGGGCAATCAAAGATCAAGCTGAGCTTCAAAAAGTCCTAGACTATGAGATAAAAACTATCAAATGGATTGGCAAGGTGCTAGAACCATTTATTCCCTGTACTAGCGGGAAAATCAGCGAAATATTTAGTGGAAAGGCTATCAAATCAACCTCGCCATTATTTCCCAGAATTTCTTGATACAATCTAGCCATGTTACTGATTAAAAATCGAAAAGCGCTCTTCAATTATGAGGTGATAGAAAAATATATTGCCGGTATAATCCTTTACGGATACGAAACTAAGGCAGTTCGCGAAAAAAGGGTTAGTTTTGAAGGGGCTTATGTGAAAATTGAAAACGGCGAGGCTTTTATAGTCAATCTGCACATAAGCAGATACTCGCACCAGTCGCAAGAAGTGGATGAAATCAAGGAAAAAAGGCCTAAAAAGCTACTTTTAAACTCGGGGGAATTATCCCAAATCAAAAAACATATCCAGCAAAAAGGAAAAACAGTAGTGCCTTTAGCTTTCATATTAAGGAATAATTTGATAAAATTAGAAATAGCCGTTGTCAAGGGAAGAAAAGCCTACGAAAAAAAGCAGGTTGCGAAAATTAGGCAGATTGATAAAGATCTGCAAATCCAAAAGAAGGAATTTTCCAAAAGGATATAAACGGCAAATCATGGGGATGTACAGGATTTGATTGATTGTACTTTTAAAATATGGGCGCAAGCCAAGATGCTGACTCTTGTAAAACACAGTGAAAAAACACTTGCCGATGAAATGGTAAGCGTTCCCGCTTATGCGGGAGCAATGGCCTAAACATAGTTTAAGCCGGGTTCCTAAATCTCTGTCCGAAGGAATTTAGAGAGCCTTATAAAATCGGGATGCGGTTGTTGGAAGCGGTAGAAACAATAACCAAGGGCGGTAAAGCCCAAACAAATACCTGGAAAGGGATCACAACGAAATGCTTCGCATTATCGTTGAGTCGTAAAATGTCCTACGGACATTTTACGCATGGAGTTCGTCAAAGACTTTACCTTTCGAGATTAACTTTTGACTAAGCTTGTAAATACTCATATTTGGTCTTTCAAGACAGGGGTTCGATTCCCCTCATCTCCACCATAAACATTCGCTACCGCGATATGTTTATGACTCAACGCAAATACGAGCGAATGAGAGTATTTCTTGAGCACAGAACAGCTTTTTCCGTGATAAAATAAGCCTTACTGGACAAGGAGGGTTGACAGAGTGGTAATGTAGCGGTTTGCTAAACCGTGACGACTTAAAAACCGTCCGCGGGTTCGAATCCCGCACCCTCCGCCAGTTAGGAAATGATGGCAAAAATAGCCAAAACCCTTGGTGTTTCTGTTGA
>CAZNJL010000056.1:0-5121 GCA_964573325.1 uncultured Candidatus Saccharibacteria bacterium
CAGCCTATATTTTTACATTAAGGAACGCTGAATGTGGGCTTGGGTTAGACATAACAATCGTTATGTTAACTTTCTCTTTTTTATTTTCCGCACAAGTCGAGCTCCCTATATTCAACCCCCCTGTTCCGCAGACCCCCCATTCTTGGGGGGGTCTGCGGTTTTAGTGTTCTCGTCGGCAAAAGGGTAATAGTTTTATATAGGCAGGTTTGTTTTAATGCGTCTGCGGGTAAATATGAGTGGTCTTTTTACGAGGTTATTGCCGAAAATACTGATTTTGCCTTTTCCTGGCCCAAAAGAGGTTGGCATACGCTTTTAGAATGCCCTAAAAAGCGCTTATATTTGCGTTCTAGAGGGCTTAATTGCGTATGTAAGGGGTTGTTTATGGGGTTATAAGGGGATAAACCTAGTATCGTTCTTCTTTAAATTCTAATTTGTCATTTTTTAATTCATATTCAATGTATTTCATAGGTAAGCATTTACTGTTTATTCCATTAAATTTCTTAAAACTGTCAGTAATGTCTTTGTAATAAGCCTGTTGTTTATCTTCTATCTTTTTTGTAATCAAAACCGGTTGTATGTCACTAATTCTATTTGGGATATAATATTGCTCAAGCCAATCAATATACCTCTGTAACTGAATAATATTATTTGGATTTGCCTCAACTGATTTTAATTCGATAGGCATAGCAATTCTTATATCTTTTTTTGTAAGTGGTAACATAACGTCTATCCGCTGCATACCCACTCCGCAAGAGACTTCGTTACCAATCCATTCTAACTTTACACCCTCAAGCAGACAATTGTCTAAACTTTGATTTGTATTTCTGCCGATATTTTGAATAATATACGCTTGTAGATGTGTTTCAAAAGCTTTTCCTTCTTTAAATTTTTTTGATAGCCTCGGTAAAATATCAATTGGTTCTTTTCTACCTGTGTATCTATGCATGGTCTTATCTAATGTTATTTCTTGTGTGGAAAAATCGTAAGTAAAATTTAGTTCATTAAGTGTCTGCCTTTTATTTTTATCTCGCAGTAATTTAAAGAGCCGTTCGCTCTCATAAATAGTTATCATCGTGTTGCCTCTATTCCCTTTTAATTTCCTATAGATTAAACTCCAAAGCATTTGATTTGGGGACTGAATATATTTTATTTCATCTAACGCTTCCCATTCCGTAACACCTTTGGCATAAACTTCATAAGGTTCGATAAGTGTCCTAAAAGTTAACGACTTCACCAGCTCATTTTTGAGAAATTGTTTTTCGTCATTATTATCTAAAAATGACAGATCTTCTTTTGCCTTAAATATCCCATAAAATTTACCTTCATAAATACCTTGTGAAATATTTTGTTGTAAATAAAAGATAATAAAATCGCCTTTCCTGATTCTTTGAGAATCGGCAATCATACCAACCAAATTATTCTCTGCACTATGGTATAATTTTGTAGCGGGGGAGCTATTAAAATCGATGTAGCTATCCTTCGCTCCCGTTCCTGCAAACTGATATTCCAAGTGGTATTTGAACGTGGTATTGTCGACAATAAATACATGTATTGTTGCCATCTTATCTCTCCTTCACTTTCTTAAATAAAAGGATGTACTCATGTTTGAAGATATAAAATCCTCCAACAAGAGCCCTGTATTTCCAAAGTTCTTTTTGATTTCTCTTACCCCTGGTTTCTTCAAAATTTTTAACAATTATACTTTTTAGCAAGAATCCTCGTTTTAAAATCTCATTCATTATGTAAAATCCTAACGGTATCCATTCGCTTTTTGAATACTTGTCGCCTATTACTATTCCGAGATACCTCCCCATATCTAAATAAGGGGTGGTATTATCAACTACATCACAAAACATTTTTATAAATTCTTCGACTGTGCGCGCATTAGATAAATCATTTGAATTCCTGCTGAATTTTATTATGTCGTGATACGGCGGATGCATAATCATAAGCTGAACCTTTTTTAGTTCTTGTCTATCTAAAATTTCTTTTAGATCTACATCTCTCGAATCTGCTGTGATTAGTTCAGTTTTCACATTATGAGCATTGCTTTCTTTTTTTATTAATTGGCCTGCATTTCTCACTACTTCGGGATTAAGCTCTATACCTATACCATTTCTTCCTAGACGCTTACACTCTATTAATGTGGTTCCGCTCCCAACAAAGGGATCAACTACCCAGTCGCCTTTTTTAGTATATCTCATCATCAATTGATGGGGTATTTGAGGAATAAAATTTCCCCAATATCCTGCGCAATGTGCACCAGAGCTATCACGCTTATCCAATATCCATAGACTATCTGTAAGTATATCTGTATATTCTTTCCATCTATTTAAATTTATATCGTTGACTTTGCTAGTCTTAATTTCAGTAACTCCTTTTTTGAGACGCTCTAAGTAATATCCAGCTCTCTCAATTGTCTGCGCTTCTTGTATTTGTTTCAATTCTTCAAGTAGTGGTCCTTTTTTTAAAACAACTGTATCTCCATTTGTGTCAATGTTTCGTAATCCTATATTGTCATTTTTGGGGTAATTTACTACGGTAGAAATAAAATATACTTTTTTCCTTAACGAAGTTATCTCTTTATCCTTTAGTGCCTCGTCCACTTCTTCTATAAATTTGATCTTATTTATGATAATGTCTTTTTTCCAATCATAAGATTCTTTTTGTAAATCAACGGATAAATCTAATACTTGATTATCGATTTTCACTTCCTTTTCCTCCCTCTTATTTTACTTAGCTTTAGCCTTTATAGTCAGGGAAATACTCAGCCAGATTTTTCCCGTTGTAATAAACATCAGCAACTAACCTGCCCCACTCATCTATAATCTTAGCGCTTTTTATATCTACCGTTTTCCCCAAAATGAGATCTTTTAGTTTTTGTTTCGCTTGCTCATATCCTGGCTCCCCCTTCTCAGGGGTATTATACCCTGTAGGCCGAATAGTATCACCATTTTTTTCGTTCCATTTCCAGCCGTTCTTAACCTTGAAAGTATCACCGTCAACAATTTCGCTTACAATAAAATCGGCCATTTTATTCCCCCTTTGTCCACATTAGACTAAAGCCCGCTCCCTGTAATTCAACACACTTGCCAGCGTAAGCGGGTTAGGGTCCTCAATATCAACTGAGCTCCATGCGTCCATCATGTAGCGTTCAACATAATCATACGGTAAAAATCCGTAACCTTTCTGCCCCCATTTATCAGACCAGGAGTTCTTAAATTTGACGACTTTCTTTTTATCATCGTAACCAACCGGACAAATAGCATGGCCGCCCAAGGCGGTTTCATTTTTTTTAGGCATTGGCACAATGCCGGTTTTAGTTTTCATCATCCCTTCAAAAACTTCAACCCCGATAACGCAAGGCCCCTTGCTGGCAAGGCTCAAGCGCAGTTCATTAAGGTTAAGTATGCGCGCGTAAGTCATAACGCAAAACTTTTTTGCGTTGACTTCCGCGCCTTTCTTGGGCTTATCCTTTTGATGTGGCTGATACGGCCAAAACTTTTCCTGACAAACTCCTTTACTTTCAAGAATCTGCATAGCCGCGCGAATGGTCGTGCCTTCTTCTTGCGGCATACCGTCAATTTTTTTACATTCGCTATAAACAAACCTCGGGGAAAGTTCCACTAACTTTTTATAATCAAGTAGCTCTTGATATTCCTTCATGCCGGCGGCGCAGGCAAAGCTAACGCAGGTCCCTTCGTCTCCTTGATCCCTGACCGGCGATAGCTTCGGCATGTAATCAATTTTCTTAGGCAGTTTTATAACCGGCAAATACGCCCGCATTAAATAATCTCTGTCGTCAAACTTATCTTTAATACATCCGAATTTAGACATTTGCTTTCCCCTTCTCTGCCCACTTGGCGGTTTCATTCACCAGGGAGTTCCACGCAAACCCAAAGCCAAAGGCCGTACAGAATAATTTAATCAATCCTTCTACCCCCGGCCCTGTTTGTGTAATCTCAAACTTTGGAAAAATCAATAATGTAGTAATCAGGCCTAATATAAACGAAGCCAGCGCCGATAACCAGTATCCGTTTTTAAATTCCTTAACCTTGCCCTGTTTTACTTTTCTTAAATAAGGCGCTACTGTCCTGGCCAATACCCCTAACAAAATTCCTGATAATTTCAAAACGACTTCCATTATTTCCCCCGCTCTTACCACCTAAACCCGATCCCCGCGACTATAGACACTTCTTTCTGCGACTTTAGCGCCCGGATAAAGGCTTCTCCCTGGCCCTCAAAGATATTTCTTGATAGTTTAACATCTATTCCTAAATCTTCGCCTTTTTTGTTTTTCAATCTGACCTCTAACCTGTGGTTTTTATCGAGCTTTGCCCATCCCCCCAGGATAACACTACGGATCTTCCCTTCCGCGCAGGGCATCTCAAATGACACTCCCAAATTTTTGCTTACCTTCCATCTGCCAAAGAGCGTAATTGTTTTTTTGCTTGGCGTTGCGCCTACGCCAAGCTCATACTCTAATCCTCTTGCGGCCGGTTTTCCAACGCTTACTTTAAAATCAAACTCTGATTCTATTTCTTTATTTAAAACATATATGATCCTGTGTTTTCCGGCTATATCCCAGTAGCCTTTAAGGGTAACGGCTTTGGTTATTTTTTCCTTTTTCCCGGCCGTAGATTTTTCGTAAGTATAGATAATCTCATTTTGCTTATTTACTTCCCAAGCGCCGGTCAAGGTTATCTTATCGCTTATGCCGGTTTCTTTTTGAATGTTGAATGTAAACCGGTTATATTTATCAGCCTGCCACCGGCCGCCAAGTTTCACAATATAAATGTGCGTGTTATTCTTGCTGTCCTTTGTGGTCAGCGAGAAAGCCAACATATTATCTTTTGCGTCTATCAGCTCGCTCTTTATGGTAAGTTTATTGCCGGCAATCTGATCCCCCCATTTGTCCAGAGTAAGCACAAGATTATGATCCTTGTCTAACGCCCATTTGCCTTTGAGCTTAAGCTGCTGCGGAATATCAGAGCCCTGGGCTTTTTTTACGTGGTAGATTATTTGCTTATCTTTGTCTATTTCAAATTTTCCGTCAACCACGGTCCTGAACCCGGGGACGTTCGACTTCCTGCCCGTCTTTTCATAGACAAGCCTGTTATG
>CAZNJL010000057.1:0-4951 GCA_964573325.1 uncultured Candidatus Saccharibacteria bacterium
TTTAGCGGAAATTTTTTGGTCTTATTTACGATAAATTAATAAGAAATATAAGATTGTTCGGGTTGCACGTTTCCCCGCAGTTTAAATGTCTCCTTTTTCTGCTGGCATCATCTTTTCCCGGTTCCTGGTGATCTTGCGTCGTTAAACATACATTATACGACGTCGGGTTTGGGAGCCGGTTTGTTAGTTGATGCACTTCCCTTCTCTATAATTACAACCGAATTATTAAAAAGTTTTCTGTCGTTAATTTAGTTAATTATTAATTGTTTGAGTTTTAGTTTCTTTCCCCTGCCCTATGGTTTGTCTCTTTTTTTTGTGACCGCGGCTGGGTTTCTCGCTATACTTGGAATAACAGCTACTCACATTGATAAGTCTGCGCTTTTAAGCTATAAATAAGGTATGCAAATTGCGATTAATAGATTGCCCGCCAGGCTTTTCACTTCATTCAGTGTGATGCAAATGACACCAAATTCAAAGACCCTAGGATCGTTTCTAAGGCGTTTTTACAATAAGATATGGGTATAGCGTCCTTGCAGAAAAACTCATTGGAAGCGTATTTAACCGACTATCTTGAATTTTGTGAGATAGAAAAAAACCTGGCGCAAAGTACGGTAAAAATGTACGATTTTTATTTGCAGGATTTTTTCTCTTGGTTGCGAAATTTCTCAAATAAAGAAAAACTTATCATTGACGATTTGGATTCTGAAACAATCCATAAATATCGTGTTTCCCTTAATCGTCGCAGAAGCGCTAAATCCCCGGATGGCTACAAAACTTCTACTCAAAAGACTTTCATGGTTGCCATAAGAGCTTTTTTGAAGTATTTAATTGTTGAAAAAGGCTTAGAAGTTATATCTCCCGATCAGATTATTTTAGGAAAATCTTCTGACCGCGTACCTAAAGTGTTAAATGATGAACAGTTAGAGCTTTTATTTTCAGTACAGGATTTGAACAAAAGATCGGGAGTTCGCGATCGGGCTATTTTGGAAACTTTCTTTAGTACCGGCCTTCGCGTAAGCGAATTAGTCAAATTGGATGTTGATAATATAAACCTAAACACAGGCGAGTTTACAGTTGTAGGTAAAGGTGGAAAAGCCCGTATCGTCTATCTTAGTCAGTCCGCCAAAGAATGGTTGCGTCGTTATTTATCGACACGGCGCGATGAGTTTAAACCTTTATTTTTGCGATATTCCGGTAAAAGCATGGAAGAAGGCGATTCTGACGGGGAATCCCTGCGTCTAAGCGTGAGGAGCGTTGAGCGGATGGTAAAAAAGTATGTTCTTCGCGCAGGTATAGCTGTTGATGCTACACCTCACACTTTAAGACATTCATTTGCCACGGATTTGCTGATGGAAGGAGCGGATATCCGTTCAGTGCAGGAGTTGTTGGGCCATTCGGATATTTCCACGACACAGATTTACACTCATATTACAGATAAGCGGTTGAAGGACGTGCATAAGCAGTTCCACAAGGATATAGTCCCCTCCCCCGCGGATGAATAAATGAGAGTTTAAGCCACTTTTAGCTCTAGGCTTAAGCCACCTTTAGCTCTAAATTGGTTATACGCTCTTCATGTCTGCTCAACTGTGTACCCATAAAACCCCGCTCCTCTCTACTGGCCTTAATTTCGCCCATAAAAGCATCAACCGCATCGTAGAGTTTTGGTAATCTCGCGGTTCTTTCGTCGAGTCTTTGCGTCAGAATCTCTAGAGAATCGATTTTTTGGAGGATTAAGGGAATTACATCCAGTTTATCCGAGTGTTGGTCCAGAATTCGTGAGTGTTCAAGCAAAGCATCAGTATGCTCTTCCAGCATTTCGGAGTGCTCATTTAGGATTACGGAGTGTTCATCTCTAGGATTACGGAGTGTTTCTCCAGGGTTTTGGAGTGCTCCCCTAAAATTTTAGAGTGCTTATCTAGGGTTTTATTGATTTTTACAAACTCCTTGGAATGATCTTCTAAGACTTTGGAAATGTCTCCCAGCTTTTCGGAATGCCCTTCCAACAAGGAAGATATAGTTTGTAATGTGGGTTCTTTTTTATCTTTGGGAGCCTTTTCGTGCACAAAATGAGTTTACAAAAGTATTATGTATATTGCAATATGTAAATATATGAAAAGGTACACTCCGTCACTCAAGATCCCGCGGCTTTGTCCCGGGGTGACAGAGGTAGATTTTGGAATGGCGCCCTCACGTATAGTCTTCTAAAAATGCCATTGGGACTAAAAAGTATGAAGTACTTTCATTGGCGCAAAGCTTCTTCTATGGATTTCGCATAAGCCGTATTTGCAAATAGCCTCGCGGTGGGCTTTGGTGCCGTAACCCTTATGTTTTTCAAAGCCGTATCGTGGAAATTTTTCCCCATATTTTCTCATAATTCTGTCGCGGTGCACTTTTGCCAATATGGAGGCCGCTCCCACGGTTAGGCTTAGTCTGTCTCCTTTTGGAATATTAGTTTGCCTTTCTGAAGCTATTCCCATTACGGGAAAATAGTCGGTCAGGATGTGATCAGGTTTTTTCGCAAGACCGGCGATAGCGGTGTAAAATCCGTTTTTATTTGTTTCGGAAATTCCCTTTTGATCTATTTCCTCGTGTGAAATTTCAATAATTGTATAAGTTTTGCAGATTGCAATAACAAAATCATAAAGCTCTTCGCGCGCATTTTCGGTTAATTTTTTGGAATCGTTGATCTTCCAATACAATCTGTCGTCAAAACCACTTAGGACGTCGTTATTTATGGGATATTCTGTGGGCAATTTGGCATAATCCAAAACCACCGCCGCGACTACGATTGGTCCAGCCCACGGTCCCCGTCCCGCCTCGTCAACTCCCGCGATATATCGACGGCCTTTTTTGATAAGTTTTGTTTCGTAATGCAAATTTTCCGGGAACATGTATCTTATGATAACGCTATTCCAAAAACGCCATGGAACTCACCTTATCGCTACCGCTCAACTTAATTAGATGAACACCCAAAGTTCCCCGCGATAGCCTAGGCAACGCCTTTTCCTTCAGCCGTATTACCTTCCCGCTCTCTGTTGCAACCAAAATATCTCGTGGTTTTTCGGTATTTTCTCCGGGCTCAATTCGTCCCACAACCAAGTCTCCCGTCTTTTCGCTTACGCTGTAGGTAATTAACCCCGACCCTCCTCTGGTTTGCGGTCTATACTCTTTTATACCGGTTTTTTTCCCATACCCCCTGGAGGAAACCACGATCACATCGTATTCATCTTTCCCTTCGGGTATAATAGGCATTCCGATCACTTCGTCGTCTTTTTTCTTAAATTTAATTCCGGTAACGCCTCTGGCAGACCTTCCCATAGGGCGGGCTTCTCTCTCTTTAAATCTTATTGACAGGCCTTTTTTGGTGATGAGCATAATGTGATCTTTGCCTGTGGTAATTTCGGCGCGAACTAAAGCGTCTCCTTCGTCTAAAGCCAAGGCAATAATTCCCGTGGTTCTAATGTTTTCAAATTCCTTAAGCGCAGTTTTTTTAACTTTTCCTTTTTTAGTGCTAAAGAAAATGTAGCCATTTCCCTTTTCCAGCTCTTCGGCCGATATGGTCAAAAATGACTCTACTCTTTCATCTTGGGATACACCTAAAAAGTTTATTAAGGCGGTTCCGCGGGAGGTGCGCGCGGCTTCAGGAATTTCCCAGATTCTTATTTTGTAGGCTTTTCCTTTATCGGTAAAAAAGAACCCAAAATCGTGTGTGCTGCAGATTCTAATTGTGTCCATAGAATCTTCATCTTTAAGGTTGGTGCCGCTTACACCCTTACCTCCCCTCCCCTGCGTTTTGTATGACGTTTCTTTAAGCCTTTTAATATAGCCTTCGCCTGATATAGTAATAACGCATGGCTCTTCGGGAACTACGTCTTCTTCGGAGATTTCGCCTGCACCGCTTTTTAGGACCTTGGTCTTGCGCTCATCTCCGTATTTTTCCCTTATTTCGGCCATTTCGCTTTTAATTACATCCATTATTTTGACGGGCGAGACTAAAATTTGCTCAAAACCGGTTATGGTGGCCATTATTTGCTTTAATTCATCTTCAATTTTTTGTCTTTCTAAGGCGGCTAACCGTCGAAGTTGCATATCCAGTATTGCCTGTGCTTGTATTTCGGTTAAGCCAAATTTAGCCATTAGTCCGCTTTTTGCTGTATCGGCATCTCTGCTTTCGCGAATAAGTTTTATGACCGCGTCCAAATTGTCTAAGGCAATTTTCAACCCCAGCAGTATATGCTCGCGCTCTTTAGCCTTTTTGAGTAGAAATATAGTTCTATTTACGATTACAATCTGTCGGTGCTTGACAAACTCCTCCAAAATCGTCTTTAAAGTAAGTAACTTGGGCTCGCCATTTACCAGAGCCACCATATTTGTATTAAAAGTTGACTGAAGTTGTGTATATTTGTAAAGTTGATTTTCTATCTTTTTAGGAATTGAGCCGCGTTTCAGCTCTATAACAATTCTCATCCCATCACGGTCCGATTCGTCCCTTAGGTCTGTAATCCCCTGTATTTTTCCCTTCTTCGCGTTGTCGGCAATTTTTTCCAGCAGGTTAGACTTGTTTAGTTGGTAAGGAATTTCGGTGACGACTATTTGCGATTTGCCGTTGTCGCTATTTTCAATTTCCAGCTTTGCTCTTGTAACTACTCGTCCTTTTCCTGTGGCATACATTTGGATAATCTCTTTTTGATTGTAGATAATACCTCCCGTTGGAAAATCGGGCCCTTTAATATATTTAATCAAGTCCTCTACAGTTGCTTCTGAAGTAAAACCCGTTGTCGCTATCTGTTTTTTAGCGTCCTTTTCAGGCGCTTTTCCAATGTAGTCTGCTTGTTCAATCAGATGCAGAATTCCGTCTACCAGTTCTTTAAGATTGTGCGGAGGTATGTTTGTAGCCATTCCCACGGCTATTCCTGATGCTCCGTTTAGCAAGACATTAGGTATTTTTGAC
>CAZNJL010000058.1:0-4708 GCA_964573325.1 uncultured Candidatus Saccharibacteria bacterium
TATTCCATATTCAACTATAGGCGGAAAATCATTTTATTTTGGTTAAATCCAGTTTCTGTAATGAAGTTCCGGCGGTAGGTTTATCAATATTTTAAACAACATTAGTAGGAACAAAAAGGAGTTTAAAAATTATGAAACAACTCAAATCAGTAGAAATTTTCTCTGATGTCATATGTGAAAATTGTGTTTCCTACAATCAGGGCAAGTGTTGTAAAGAATTACCAGCTACTCCGGTTGAGCAAAATAATAAATGTGGTGATGGAGGTTGGATGCTCAAAGGGAAAACCGTAAATTACCGTGGTTGTTGTTTGTTTTTACTACCTTTCAGTTTTGCAACTAATGTTGAAGACCTAATATGTAAAAATTGTGATTACTACGATTCATCTACACAAGAATGCCACTATTATAGAGAAAATATTTTTAAAACATCTCCTGGCGATTGGTGTAACAACGGAGTCTGGCTAGAAGATGATTCTAATTGCGGCTCAGTTTATCATTTGTACGAAAGATTGATTACTGGTAAGGCTACCGAAAAAAGTAATTCTACAAAAAGACTGGTTAAATCAGTTGAAATTTTTGCTGATGTCAAATGTGAAAATTGCATTTCTTACAATCAACGCCGGTGTTGCTATACTTTACCATTTGTTCCCGTTTCATCAGATAATAATTGCAGTAAGGGACAATGGATCCATAAAAGTAAACTATTTAACCTTCATGGCATTAGTACTACTTTGGTATCACACAGATTAGTAAAAGATATTGAAGATTTGAGATGTGGGGAATGCATATTTTATAATCCAATAAAGGAAGAATGCCATTTTCATCGCCAGAATGTTTATAAATCCGGTCCCAACGATTGGTGTGGCAACGGGGAGTGGCTGTACAAAAAAACAGAAGATATTTTCTGGTGTTCTACTTTGTGGAGTTTATATGAAGAATTGATTGAAAGTAAGGACCAATGAAGTGTGTGTCTTATGGTTTTTATATAGACACACACTTCTGGGGACTTATAATATTCTAGACTCTCTCAAGGTCTATGTCTTTAATATTTCTTAATTCATCAGGAGTCCTTTCATCAGAGTCCATCTTCTTAATGAGATTTAGAAACATACCCCGTGCTTTAAATTTTGTGAAGAGGTCCCTTGCGGCTACTCTTGCATCTAATCCATCACCGAATCCTCTATCCCTTAACTCATTTTCGATTGTATAATATCCTTCAAAGTCATCAGGTCTATCAACGTAACTATTCAATGTTTCCACCAATATTCTCTCTTGTTCATTAGTCACTAAAGGATTGATATACTCATCAATTACTGATTCTATGCCGTTTATCAAACCATAAATCTTGTAATCAGGCTCTCTGTAAGTCTGAGAACCGTTTAGTCTTTGCATCCTCAAGATTTCACCTAAAATTCTTCCAAACAATACTTTTACTTCATCATCCATTTTAAATTCCTTTTTAATAATTTTAGTTTTGAGTCTATGTAATAATTGGTTGTAATTTTACACAACCATTATACCAATAAATCTCATTACTTACAATACCCTTGGCAGGTGTTTTTGTCAAGCCAAAAGTAAGGTATGTAACATAAAGACTGTCAAAGTGAACTAAGACATCAAATCTATTTTGTAGAAATAATCGAAGAAGATTTCAGACCGAAGGTTAATAAACATTTTTCAATTCATTAAGACCTCCTAAGTTCATCCCTGATGGTCCACATGAACCAACATTTTATCTAAATTTAAGTATACTGATTATCTTGATAATAAAAAACTGCCCTGTAGCCTTCCTAAGTGATATAATGTTGGTAAATATACCGTTAACTGGCTCAGAATTGATGTAGACAGAAACCTTTTAGTTTACGCATATTTAACCCCCTATAATCCACATCACATCCTTATATTCCAATGTTCGTAATGGTCGTGTTACAGATTATTGTAGTTAAAACTGGGAACCACTTGAAAGTTATTCCCAATTAGTGTATTTTATAGACCTACCAGGAGCGTTTACCTATTGTTAGGATATATTCATTTTAAACATTGACATGATTCTTATGATGTTATATATGACCACACCTAACTACATTAAGAGGTTATAGTATGAATGGTATGAGTTATTGCAGAGTATCAACAATTGAGCAAACTGAAGGTACATCCATCCAAAACCAGATTAATATGATACAATCTTATTGTACTATGAAAGGTATTAATCTAACCTCAACTTATATTGATGGTGGTGTAAGTGGTTCAATACCGCTGTCAGAACGCCCAGAAGGTAAAAAGTTAGTTGATACTTTATGTACTCAGACTGAACCAGTCTGTGTAGTTATTACTAAATTAGATAGGGGTTTTAGGTCTGCCAGTGATTGTTTGAATAATGTAGAGATGTGGGAAACAATGAACATTGGGTTGCATATATTAAACTTAGGTGGTCAAACCATTGATACCATCAGTTCTGCTGGCAAATTTTTTTTAACTGTGATGGCAGGAGCCGCTGAACTAGAGAGAAATATGATACGGGAACGTTGTAATGAGGGTAGAAAGATTAGAAAATTACAAGGTAGACGACTTGGACAAATACCTTTTGGATATACTGTTAATCAGGACAAGGTATTGGTTCCTGATCCAATGGAAACAATAGCAGTTAAACGCATCCACCAACTATCATCATCAAAAATATCTTACAGAAAAATATGCAAACAACTAGATAGTGAAGGGTATAAATCTAGGTCTGGTAACTGGAACCACCATACGGTTAAATCAATACTTCAGAGAGGATTGTAAAATGCCAGGTAAAAGTAGTGAAAAGATAGATGAAGAATCATTAAGTTTAAGAATAGAAATGAATAGATTGATGATTGAAGAAGGATTACCAGAAAATAAGGCTCTTCTAAAAATTTTACCTACAGATATTAATAGAAAAACCAAATTGAAAGTGTGGATGAAACATGGCCTATGGCCAATGGAAGGTTCTACATCCATCCAAATACCTAAAAAGAAACCAATTGATATTATGCCAAGTTTAACTCCAGAAATGGTTGCTAACCTTGTAAATGCCGCTAATAAATTGGCGGAGATAGAAGAAATAAAACTTCGTGAACCAACGTATAGACCACGATTTAAAGGGGAACGTAGGTCTACAAGTGTGAGATTACCAATATTATTGGAACAGGCAGCATTAGCAAAAGCAAGGGAAAATGGTGATGCAAATCTTACTGGAAATACTTTAGGGGGACTGGTAGATTTACTATTTTGGAGGTACTTGGAGTGTGATACATCATTTCTAGGTGAACCAGGACAAGATTAATTTCTCTTGACCAAGAAATTATATAATTATAAAAGTCCCTGAAAATTAGGTTGGTGGTTTCTCCGATAGACCACTTTCTTATCAGGATGGACGCTCTATTTTCTTGGAGGAAACATGAAGATAGGGTGTCCACATAAAATCCAACCATCCAAATTAAACATCAAGTTAAACTTCACCATTATCAGCAAGATATACATTTTATATCAATCACTAGGTTTATGATTTGCCCTTTGGATTTACATCAACAAAAATGTCGTCTGTAACGCAAATTTAAACCAAGATAATCCATTATTTGATGTAATCCTTATTCCTGTAATAAAATCCCTTAAATGAGCCATTAGGCGTGTTTTTTTTGATGTGTTGGAACTATCTGAAATAATTAATACGGTAGTAAATCTACAGATTGCAGGTTTTGGTGGGGGGTTAATAGATTGGTAGGTTTTTACTCATACAATGGATTCTAACTGGATTGTTATTGGGATGAGTAGGAAGATTTACTTCTTAAAAATGTCTTAAAAAGAACTTTAAAATGATTTGATTCTTGTACGTGAATGGTCACGAGTTTGAAATTGATATCTTTGTAGGTTTTTATGCCGGACTTTATGGCCTGGATGTTGGGGTTGTAGAATCCGGGGCTTCCGATTTTTAGTTATCAACAGGTCTGGGTCTGCGTTATTTAAGAGTACTTATTCTCTTATATCTTATTAGTATTTATGCCTTCCTTTAGAGAAGGTCATAAAGGAAGGGCCTTCCTTTAGAGCATCCTGTTCCTTTAAAGAAGCCCATTCCTTTAAAGAAGTGCTTCCTTTCGAGCACGTGCTTCCCTTAAAGAAGCCCATTCATCCTCAGTAAGATATTTAACCTCGGTAGATGATTTAATTCCCCTTATCTCACAAGGAAGAAACACACGGAACAGACTCTTTTCATTTAATGACCTAGAGGTTATTAACCTTTTAATCAAACCCTTTGATTCTAATCCTTTGAAGGCCCTTGAAAAGGCCGAACTAGATGTTATGCCTGTAGTCTTAGATAGTTCTGCGTTTGTACAGGAACAAATATTCTTAGGATGTTTCATGGCGTAACTTCTTATATACAACCCAAGGTATATTCTAAGTTCCCCTTCCTTTAACTCACTGAAAAACCGGAATAAATCCCTATCAAAAAAACAGTAGTTGTTAACTATCATAACCAAACCGTCATCAATTTCTCTTTGAGGATGGACTTCCTTTAGAGAAGGACCTTCCTTTAGAGAATCAGACTGAACACCTTCCTTTAGAGAAGCTGCTTTCTTTAGAGCATGTGATTCCCTTAAAGAATGGGTTTCCTTTCGAGAAGTCGTCTGGTCGTCTATCAACAGGGACTTATCAACAGGTTCAGATTCTTGTAATTTTGCCCGGTCTG
>CAZNJL010000059.1:0-4675 GCA_964573325.1 uncultured Candidatus Saccharibacteria bacterium
CAACCATTACTCCCGCTCTTGAAGCTGATTTACCTTTAACAGATATTTCTTTTTTTTCTCTAAAGTATTCTTCCAAATTTCCCCAAATTGCATCGTTGGCGGCGTGTCTTAAAGAAAGAAGAACTGTCCCCTCTTTTGTTTCAGGAATTAATACAGTTGCATTTACTTCATCACCAATTTTTAATATTTTAATTAAATCTCTTGCTTCGATAAAAGCATTTTCTGCAACAACCCCTTCTGATTTCCCACCAATATTTAAAATTAATGATTTAGGATTTTTTGAAGCAACTTTACCTGTTATTTTTTCTCCTTTAGAAAAACCTTTTACTTTTGTTTTACTCAAAGCCAACAACTCCTCCATAGAGGTTGGCTCTTTAGATTTTGAAGTTTTTTTGTTCACTTATCATTTCCACCTTTCTTTTAATACTGGAATTATATCTTTTTAACTAGTTTGTATCAACGAGATGTTCACTAAAAAAGGACTGGCCCTGACATATTTTCGCGGTGAGTTGCCCCACAACTATCGTCTGCGCTATAGTGTTTCACTTCCGAGTTCGGAATGGGATCGGGTGGTTCCGCTATGCTCAAAGGACCAGACCTTTTTTAGTGAACCTAAAAAGGTTCCAATATCTTTATATGTTAAATTTTTTCTAAAAAATTTGTACCTTAAAACTGAAGAGAAAAGTTCGCAAAGTTTTCGATCTATTCGCACAGGTAAGCTTAAATCTTTACAGATCTTCCACTGCCTGCCGATTAACCGGATGTTCTTTCCGGGATCTAATAACGAGTTCTAATCTTGGAGTTGGCTTCCCACTTAGATGCTTTCAGCGGTTATCCTTTAGGAATGTAGCTACCCGGCGTTGCCACTGACGTGACAACCGGCACACTAGGGATTCCTCCAGAGAGGTCCTCTCGTACTGTCCCCAGCTCTCCTCAAAACTCGAACGCTTCCACTGGATAGAGTCCGAACTGTCTCACGCATGTTAATCAACCATTACTGATTGCATGGACTATATCTTCAACCTAAATCAAAGCTTTTAACTAATCTAGGTGCTGACGTTTGTATTTGTTAAATACTCATCTTACGTCTTGTAGCTTACAAGACCTAGGAATCAGTCTCTACGGGATTCAAAAGATTGTGTGATGAAAGAAAAATTTTTACTTTTTCTGAAGTATTGGTTCTTCTCTTTGAATAATTCAAAAAGGCAAACTTATCTACTTCGCAAGATAACTTATATAAAAGTTCTGGTTTCATTTCTCTACCGCTACCTGGCATTTTATTTAATACTGAAATTGCAAGATCTGCTTGCTTTTTCTTTAATCTTAAATACGGATATAAAAGTAATATAGTTTCCTTTACAGGATTTACTCCAACAATAGTATATTCGGACATTCCGTCATTTCTATTACGAATATAACCATATGTTAGTTTGCTTTTTATCCACTCCAGGAAGTAAGAAAATTGTTGTTTTTGATAGAAAACGATACTTGCTCTTATTTGATATCCAAGACGATAATCGTACCTATATATCAATTGAAGCATAATGCAACCATCTCCATCTAAAAAACCAGCTATATATGCTAATTCTTCTTTCTTCATTTTTAGGACAATCTTTTGACTTACCCTCGGTATTACCCTCTTCGACAGTTCGTAAATCGAAGTAGGGTTTCACCGATTTTAGTCAGATTTATTATACCGCATTACTGCGGTAGAACGCAATGTAATTTACGTTCTGAACCCAGCTCACGTACCACTTTAATGGGCGAACAGACCAACCCTTGGCACCTTCTCCAGCGCCAGGATGTGATGAGCCGACATCGAGGTAGCGAACCGCACCGTCGCTGTGGACGCTCGGGTGCGACTACTCTGTTATCCCCGGGGTAGCTTTTATCAGTTAAGCTCCAACCATACCCATGATGGTTTGGAGGATCATTAAGACCTACTTTCGTACCTGCTCGAGACTTCTCTCTTGCAGTCAAGCTGGCATTAACCTTTGCGCTTTACCCACGATTTCCATCCGTGGTAAGCCAACCTTAGTGCCCCTGCGTTACGATTTAGCAGGGTACCGCCCCAGTAAAACTGCCCATCTGACACTTTCCTCAAACTCGTATTCAGAGTTTTTAAGTAAGTTTTGCCACATTTCAAAGAGAGGTGTTACATTGTCGATTTCTCTCCCTCCTACGCTAGACAATTAAAATGCACAAAACAATATCAAACTACAGTAAAGCTCCACGGGGTCTTTTTGTCCTAGTGGAAGTAGGCCGCGTCTTCACAGCCAACGCAATTTCGCCGAGTGAATCTTTAAGACAGTTGTTTGCTCGTGACGCCATTCATGCAGGTCGGAACTTCATTTGTCAACACACTTTCGTGGTGAATCAGACTATATCTTCACCTTGTCAACCAACTTTAAGAGCTCATCCTTCTTATATTTTCTCTTACCAGACTCATTCATTTGATAAGCCTGGTTGATAATTTCAACAAGATATTTTCTATTAAGATGTAAGTTTGAATCTATTTTTTTGCAAATATCGCAAAAAATCTGAAAATCCCTAGCTTTTGTTGTTTTCAAAGGATTTTTCAAAAAATGAGGAATTATTACCTTTGTTAGATCTTTAATCGATCTAACTTCATATTTATAATTCTGATCTCTTTTTGAAAACCTTATTCCCCCAACGCCAAAATATTTATTAATCTCCTGCAAGATTTTTAAACTTCTTTTGTGTTGAGAAATTGAAAAACTAGGTCTCACTTCGATTCCAAGCTTAAATTTTGCTCTTTTTGTAAAAGAAATACAAAAAGATGCTTCTCCATCAGAAAAACCTGTTATGTAAGAAGGGAACTCCATGGTTAGTTTATATTATAACAAGGGCCAGCGTATTTCCCAATTTAAATTGAGTCTCACCTTTCGGATCAGTCGTTACGGGTTCCAAAAAAATAATTTTTAGGTTCCCTCGGTATTAGCATATTAGAAAAATCTAACTTAGCTTTCACCGATATTAGCTGGTTTACCGCCATTTTATTACTAAAATGTTCGGGCAAATTCCATTTACCCGACAAGGGGCTTCGCTCAAAACCTTGAGTTTTGGACTATATCATCTGGAAAAATCCAGTCTAGCGTGTAGTCTCTGGGGATTCTAAAACAAATTGGCGTTTCTTCTTGGTATTCATTTTTTCGATTAAATTAATAATCTTTTTTATACCTTTTTGACTTAAATGTTCTTTTTTACTCATTAATTCGAGAACTTCTGAAAATATCTCAAAATCATTTTTCTTTGAAGTTTTCAGTTGATACTCTTTAAAAAAAGGAATAATTTTATCCCTTAATTCTTTTTGAGATTTAACACAAAAACGATAAAGATCTTCTCTGTGATTATCATGTCTGTAATTAACAGAAATCCTTCCACAGTTAAAATAATCCTTAACCATTCTTAACACATTTAAACTTTTTTCTCCTTGTGAGAGAATAAATTCAGGCATAATTTGCCATCCAAGAGATGTCGTAGGGTTCTTATGAAGGCTGATTGTAAAACAACCTTCTCCATCTACGAAACCTACTATCCATCCAATCTGTTCTAGCCTTTCCTGCTGATTGCTACAATCTAAAACATTTTCACTTTGCATAATCTACGGAATAATTATACCATAGTAGCTTTAGATTATTGTAGTTTTCCAGCATATAGCTAGATTTATCATTTATAAAAAATATAAATGGAAGGGACTTTAACCCTTCACTACGGCAGTTGTTTATAGCCCCCACCGTAGAACAGTTATAGTTACTGCTGCCGTTTACCGGAGCTTGAATTCAGGGCATTTAACTTGCGTTAGACACTCCTCCTCTTAACTTACCGGCACTGGGCAGGCGTCAGCCTCTATACTTCGACTTTCGTCTTTGCAGAGACTTGTGTTTTTGATAAACAGTCGGCAAACAAATTTTTATTGCAACCTGCCTCGTCTTACGACTAATACAGGCAACCCATCTCCCGAAGTTACGGGTAGTTTTTTTGCCGAGTTCCTTAAAGATCCTTCTCTCGCTCACCTTAGGGTACTCCCCCAACCCACCTGTGTCGGATTACGGTACGGCTTAATTTAAATCTGATTGCGAGGCTTTTCTCGTGAACTGAAACTTTCAAAATCGCCCCAATCTCTTAGGACTTTGTATTGCTGCTCAATTAAACATTCCAGCGGATTTTCCAACTGAAACTACTTTACAGCTTACACCAGACTTCACGTTCTGGCTTTGTTTTTCCAACTCAGTTACCCCCCAACTAATAATGATTTAAATCAAATACTAGAATTTTAACTAGTCATCCATCGACTACGCCATTTTGGCCTCGTCTTAGGTACCGACTAACCCGTCGAGGACGAACCTTGCGACGGAAACCTTGGGTGTTCGGTGGAAAGGATTCTCACCTTTCTTGTTCGCTACTCATTCCGGCATTCTCACTTCCATAAGCTCCACCAGACTTTACAGTCTGACTTCACTGCAAATGGAACGCTCCCCTACCACGCAAGCTTAATTAAAAGCTTACATTTTTGTCTTCGGCATTACACTTAATCCTCGGTACATCTTAGGCGCTTTCTCTCATCGACCAGTGAGCTGTTACGCTTTCTTTAAAGGATGGCTGCTTCTAAGCCAACCTCCTGGCTGTCTGAGAAAGAAAACTTCCTTACAAA
>CAZNJL010000060.1:0-4587 GCA_964573325.1 uncultured Candidatus Saccharibacteria bacterium
AGCTATCTCCGTTACTTTGGAAAAAAGTACGGTTTGGACTATCTGCGGGAAGAGTACAGAGTGTGGCTGTGCGCCTAGTCGTTGAGAGGGAGCGCGAAAGAAAGGCTTTTAACAGTGAGGAGTATTGGACCGTTGCAGCAGATTTCCTGGCGGATGAAAAGTCCAAATTTACAGCGGAGCTCTTGAAAAAAGGGGGTAAAAAGCTAGTTATTTCTAACCAGGAGCAGGCAGATCAAATTGAAAAGGATCTAAAGAGCGATTCCTACGGGATTTTAGAAATTAAAAAAACTCAACGATTGCGCCAACCTCCCGCGCCTTTTAAGACTTCCTCTTTACAACAGGCGGGAGCAAATATTTTTGGCTTTTCCGCTAAAAAAACCATGAGTATTGCCCAAAAGCTATTTGAAAGGGGTCACATAACATATCACAGGACTGATTCGTTAAATTTGTCCGCCGGGTTTGTAGGTGATGTCCGCAAATTTTTAAATAGTAACTTAGGTGCAAAATTTATTCCGGAAAAACCACGATTTTTTAAGACAAATTCCAAAGGAGCGCAAGAAGCACATGAAGCAATTCGTCCAACCAATGTTCAGGATATGCCGAAGAAATTAAAACTTACACCGGAGGAGTCAAAGATATACTCATTAATTTGGCAGAGAGCCTTGGAATGTCAATCCACTCCCGCAGTTTATGATCAGACAAGCATAGACGTCGAGTCAAAGAACGGGTATTTATTACGAGCAAGTGGCTCTACAATAACCTTTATGGGGTGGTTGGAAATTGGTAAAAAATTGGGTGTGACTGCTTCCCAAAATAACTTGTTAGAGCTTCCCAACATCACAAAAGAAGCCGTACTTAAAGTCCAAGATATAAAAAAGGAACAACATTTTACTCAACCTCCCGCCAGATATTCAGATGCAACACTTATTAAAAAAATGGAGGAGCTTGGGATCGGGCGACCCTCAACATACGCTCCGACTATTTCTACAATCCAGACTCGCGGCTACGTCCAAAAAGAGGGGCAATATTTTACTCCAACAGATGTGGCCTTTGTAGTAACAGATTTGCTAGTGGAACATTTTCCTTCCATTGTGGATTACGATTTTACAGCAGGAATGGAAAATGATTTGGATGCTGTGGCAGAAGGAAAAAAAGATTGGCCAAATGTAATTAGAGAATTTTTTGAGCCTTTTGACGCGACGTTGAAAATAAAAGATAAAGAATTAAACAAGCGTGATGTGACTACTTTAGAAGTGACAGACAGAACCTGCCCCGAATGTAAAAAGCACAAATTAGTTGTAAAATTGGGTAAGTATGGGAAATTCCTAAGTTGTTCCGGATACCCTGATTGTGAATACGCCGAGCCCCTAGAAGAAGACCGGATTTATGATGAAAATGGAGTGGAGATTAAGGATTTTGGGAAGTGTCCCGAATGTTCCGACGGAGTGCTTATTTTGAAAAAAGGCCGCTTTGGTAAATTTTTGGCTTGTAGCAACTATCCAAAGTGCAAGACCACTCAACCATTTTTGGATAAAGTAGGGGTAAAGTGTCCTGAATGTGGGGAGGGGGATGTAGTTCGAAAGAAGGCCAAGCGAGGGGAGTTTTTTGGCTGTAGTAGGTACCCCGATTGTAAGTGGTCATCTTGGAAGAATCCCGCCGAGGGTGCGGAGAATACCAAGAACGAGGAGAGTAAGGAGACGATAACTCCAATCAGCAATGATAAAAATTAGTCAATCAAGCAGTTGTAGTTGGAGATAATAGTGCCATCGTCGTGCATATTCTGTTTTAAGACAAACACACCCTGTTCATCAACATAATTGCAGTTGTAGACACATTCTACATCTTCCGGGGGCGTGATCACTCCATCGCCATTACGGTCTTTGCGGTAAACACCTAAGAATCCATCCCACCAAGCATCACCCGCACCGAAGTGATTTTCGTACTGAATCAATTGGGTAGGTGTATTTTCGTAAAGTTGGTTTACATCTACTCCTATGTCTTCAAATGTTCCGCAAGAAACGTGTGCATCTTGTCGAGAATTCGCGCATGCATTTGCAGCAAGACAAATTTTTTCAACATTAACTCGCATTACAGTTTCATATGCCCTCCTCTGTCGCTCTGTTGGATTAATAACGAATATAACAACTCCGCTAAGGATACACAAAATAACTATTACAATAACGAGTTCGATAAGAGTAAAACCATCATTAGCCTTTCTCTTGCTAATTTTATAGGTAAGTCTCACGGAGTGATAATACCTTTACATGGGTATTCTTTCAAGACTATATAGTAACGGTTCATTCTGAATTTTTTCCAGAACCTTTTTCGTTTCTAAATAAAGGGTTTCTTCATGCATGCTAAAGACTCTTTTGGAACGTGATAATAAAGTGCGAAAAAGTTGCCGGTTTTGGGGCTGATTCTTCGGGAGGTTTTTAGTGTAGTAATGAGATCCTCCTTGGAGTAAAAGTAATTTAACCAATCTAATTCTTCAATGTTTCCGTATTCGAGAAGGCGTTCAATGATGTATGCACAGTTCTTTAAAGGAGAAAGCTTGCTCATGTCAGTATCCCAGAAGTACTTTTTGAAGGTTTTTGGAAAGGCTTTTTCCATAGCAGTGTTATAGCAGGTTGCTTGATTCCTGATTTATACTAGTATCTGGAAAAGAAAGGGCGATGATTCCTTTAAGTATGCTATCATCGCTTCAAGATGAATAACTCTCGGGATAGCCGTGCCAAGAAAAATAACGCTTCACCGAAATCTTCTGTGGAGGATATGACCGAAATCGAAGAACCGGAAGAATTTGCCGCAGTCATTCCCGAAAAAACC
Organism: uncultured Candidatus Saccharibacteria bacterium; assembly: GCA_964573325.1. GTDB lineage: Bacteria > Patescibacteriota > WWE3 > UBA101185 > UBA10185 > JAGPFW01. The sequence goes on from CAZNJL010000060.1 coordinate 2,827, forward strand.
CGCGCAGACAACAAGAAAAGACATTGCAACAGATACAAAAAACTTTTGGAATTTAAAGACCTTCAAAAACTTTCGGGTAGGCTTAAGAAACAAGGATGCAAAATAACTTTTACCATCGGCTCCTTTGATCTTCTTAGTGCCGGTCACTGTAGATACCTCTCTGATGCAAAGGCAACCGGCCATAAGCTGGTCGTAGGTATTTCCTCGGATGCCAGTGATAGGCGGGTAAAGGGAGCTCGTTATTCCTTGATTTCGGAAGACCTTCGTGCCGAATTAATTAGCTGTCTTAAAGTCGTGGATTATGTGACAATAGTTGACAACGATCGTCCGCACGCCTCTTTAATAATGCTTCAGCCGGATACTTTTTTTACCTGTGAGTATGATTGGCAGGAAGGTTTGCGCGATAAACAGGATGAAGCCGTTATTGAAATGTACGGTGGCGGAATTTTCCGCGATCCCATCTATAAGCCTTATTACAATATATCGGGCTTTGTCGACCGAGTTGCCCACATTCGTTTTTTACAGATTTTGCAGTTTTATCTAAAGGAGAAGATGCCGGAGCTAGCCTTTACCACGGAACCCGATTTGAAACCCATTGATTTTGGAAAGCAGACCCCCCGGAATCTTTTTGCTTTTAACGCTAATAATTTAATTTATGACTTTTCCTCTCCGGAAGAATCGGTTGCACTGGAGGCTTTATTAGAAGGTTATAGAAAGGAAGGCTTAAAGACGCTTTTGGTTTCCGGTTCTTATGACCTTCTGCACATTGGCCATGCCCGTTTTATAGAGCAAGCCTCCCTTTTGGCCGATGTTGCTATAGTCGCAACTCCTTCAGATGCAGCGGTACGCCAGCTAAAAGGCACCGGTCGGCCCATAATTTCCGAAAGATCGCGCGCTTATGTTTTAGCTAGCCTTGATTTCGTGGATCATGTGGTAATTTTCCCTGAAACAGGTGTACTGAAAACTCTCCGCAAGACCAAGCCGGACATTTTCTATACGGTAGAAGACTCTTGGAACAAGGGATATAAAGACAGTCCGGAGTATCGCTTTGTAACCTCTTATGGGGGAAAAGTGGTGCGCGGACCAAGGCAATCTTCCCATATTTCAACTTCCGCTATAATAGATAAAGTCGCTCAGGAGAAAGTTCGCGAGATTTTTAAGGATTGCATGGATGAGGAGCGCTACACCCAAATCTTAAAAGAAAGGTCTAGGTTAAATGGCAAATGATCTGATTGACTACTATTCCGAAGAGTCCCAGCTTTTGGGCCACAAATCCCAGTGGTATAGTAAAATTGCCTCCTCCATTACTAAATGCCCTCTCTGCGATTTAAAGGAGAAATATTTTGTGGCCGAAGAAGGAAATGTTGTTTTGACCATGAATTTGTTTCCCTATATTGATGGCCATTTGATGGTTATTCCCAAATCCCACATAGAGAAATTGGCAGATTTTTCAACAGAGGATTGGCAAAGCGTGCATAAATTGGTCTCGCTGGGAATAGAGCTGCTAAAGAAGGAATTTGGTGTCCAAGATGTGAATGTACTGTACCGTGAAGGTACACCCACATCCGGAAGTAGTCTGAAACATTTGCATATTCATTTATTGCCGATTACTCCCGAGTTTATGGTCTATGAGGATCAAAAATTTACTTATAATTTTCAGGATATTTCTGTTACGCCGGTAAAAATGGCGGAGCGACTAAGGAAGGTATGTCGGGATTTGGAAAAGAACAAGTAGAGTTTATGCGCCGCGCCTGTTTGTTG
>CAZNJL010000061.1:0-4579 GCA_964573325.1 uncultured Candidatus Saccharibacteria bacterium
AGGTGTGCTTGTTAGAATAAAGTGTTACAAACCAAGCAAACTAAAAGGGAGGCACAAATCTAATTATTTATTAAGCCTCCGTAAAAAGGAGGATTTTTTATGTCAGTAAAAGTACCATCAGTAAAGGATCTATTTGATGCGGGAGTTCATCTTGGACATCCCGTACGCCGTTGGAATCCCAAATTTGCCGAATACATATATAAGGTTTGCGGAAATTCCCATATCATTAATTTGGAAAAAACTCACGAACAGTTGAAGAAAGCGTGTGAATTTCTGGAAAAAGTTGGTAAGGAAAGCGGGCAGGTTATTTTGGTAGGAACTAAAAAGCAGGTAACCGAGACTCTGAAGAGGGAAGCTGAAACCGTAGGTGCATTGTACGTTACTGAAAGGTGGCTTGGAGGCACAATCACAAATTACCCCGTACTAAAGACCGGCATTGCTAAACTTGTTGACATGAGGAAAAAGCGAGATTCCGGGGAATATGGCGTTTACACAAAGAAAGAGCGCCTGCTTATAGACAGGGAAATAGAGAAATCGGAAGCGTCCGTAGGAGGTTTGGTCGGAATGCGCGAGCGGTTAGGAGCTTTAGTAGTAATTGACCCGCACAGAGAAAGGACGGCTGTTCGGGAGGCGAAGAAGTGCGGAGTTCCTGTGGTGGCGCTTATTGACACCGATAGTGATCCGACCGAAATTGATTACCCAATACCCGGAAACGATGATGCTATTAAATCAATAGTTCTTGTGGTTAAAAGCTTGATGGGTGCTTTGGAATCGGGTTACAATTCTGCTAAAAAAGACGCTGAGAAGGCAGAAGAAGCGGAAAAGGCGGAGAAAGTAGTGGAGGAGGCGGTGGAAGAGGAGAAAAAGATTGAAAAGGTAGCCAAGCCGGAAAAAGCGGAAAAAGCGGAAAAGGCGAAGCCCAAAAAAGAAAAGAAAGCCGAAAAAGCAGATAAAGTTGAGAAAAAAGAAAAGAAGGAACTACCCAAAGAATAGTATTTGATTAACCAAGGAGTAAAAATGGTAGTAAGTATACAAGATGTTAAAAAATTAAGAGACTTGACTTCTGCGTCCATATTGGATGTTAAAAAAGCCTTGGACGAAGGAAGCGGTGATTTTGAAAAAGCTAAAGAACTTTTGGTGGAGCGGGGCAAGGCCATTGCCGCTAAAAAGTCGGCTGAAAGAACTGTGGGAGATGGCTTGGTTGAAAGCTATGTTCATTCTACCGGAAAAGTAGGTAGCCTCATAGTTTTGTTATGCGAAACCGATTTTGTTGCCAAAACCGATGAGTTTAAACAGCTTGCCCATGAGATTGCTATGCAGGTTGCAGCCCGGGAATATTCCGGTGTTGACGAAGTTTTGGCCGATGCTTACATAAGAGATACTTCCAAGAAAATACGCGATTTGATAACTGAGGCTATTGCCAAGACAGGAGAGAAAATCGTTCTTTCTAAGATTTGTCGTTTTTCTGCATTAGAATAACTTTTTCAGCCCAATAAAGTACCGGTGTTTTGTTGGAGGTGTGCTAAAATCTATCTATGAACAAAAACGAACTAAAGTCCGGACTTGAAAAGTTTACTGAAGAGCTTAGACAATCCTTAGCTCAGATCCGGACCGGGCGGGCTTCGCCGGCGGTTCTGGATAATGTAAAAGTAGATGCTTACGGAGCAAAACTTACGATAAAAGAAGTTGGATCCATAACTGTGTCTGATCCCGGAACTTTGCTAATCATTCCTTGGGATAAAGGTCTGCTGGATTCCATTGCGAAGGCTGTCCGTGAAAGTGACTTGAAAATTGATCCGATAGTTGAGGGAGACCGCGTTCGTATAGTCTTTCCGAGTCTGACCGAAGAGCGCCGAAAAGAGTACGCCAAGATAGTAGCCGAAAAGGTAGAAGAAACCCGTCAGAGGATGCGCAAGGTTAGGCAAGAAGCCATGAAAGACGTTGATGATTTATTTGAAGCAAAAGAAATTGGTGAGGATAAGAAATTTTCTTTAAGGGAAGAGGTGGAAACCATTGTAAAGGAAGAAAATTCTGTGGCGGAGGATCTGGGAGATCGAAAAGCCAAAGAAATTATGACCGTTTAATAATAATCATGTTGTCATTTTTGGCCTTCATTTTAATACTTTCATTCCTAATTCTTATCCATGAATTTGGTCATTTTATAACGGCCAAAAAAATGGGAATAGCGGTGGAGGAATTCGGGTTAGGCATACCTCCGAGGATTTTTGGCAAAAAAATAGGAAATACTATCTATTCTATAAACGCATTGCCCTTTGGAGGATTTGTCCGCCTAAAAGGAGAAGATTCGCTTGAAGTTTCCGAAAGCGAATTACACGACCATGAAAACTTTGTTTCCAAAACCCCAAAGCAAAGAATTTTAGTGATTTTGGCAGGTGTATTTATGAATATGCTCTTAGGAGCAGTTTTATTCTACATATCCTTGGGTTTTAGCGATTTTAAAACCGCATATTTGCCTTTAATGAGCGATTATAATTTTAAGTTTGGATCTGTGAACAGAGTACAAACCACTATTTTTGGGTTTGACAAAGATTCCCCTTTATCGGACGAAGCCTTGGGCGTAAATCTTGGGCAGGCGATAGTCAATATTGACTCTATCCCTGTGTTCTCTTTGGAGGATGTGCGGACAGCCGTTAAGGGAAAAGAAGATCAATCAATTTCTGTTACAATCAAAAACTTACGTTCTGACGATGCCGAAAAAACAGTACAAGTTGCGCCTTACATCCCGGAGGCCGGTGACTCAGCAAAGCTAGGTGTCTATTTGGGTACTTCAGCTCAGATAAATTACGCCACCCTCCCTCAAAAAGCATTTTCCGGGTTTTTACACTCATATAACATACTGTCCTACTCTGTCAGTACTCTTGGGGAGCTTATTGGGTTCTCAATTGAAGAGAAAAGCGTGGAGCCCTTGGTAGAAACGGTTTCCGGTCCTATCGGGATATATTCTGTAGTTGATAGTATTGTGGATTCCCATGACTCCCGCATCTTACTAAATTTGATTGATCTGATAGGTTTAATCTCTGTTAGTCTGGCGTTTCTAAATATAATGCCTTTGCCTGCATTGGATGGGGGTCGGGCTTTTTTTATACTAACAGAAGGTGTCAGAGGTAAAAGGTTTAAGCCCGGATTTGAGGCTAATTTCCATAAAATCGGAATATTGGCACTAATGTCATTACTTGTCGTCATTAGCATTAGGGATATAACACGATTATTCCATTAAGCTTGCAATATTTTCGGTTAAAATATATACTCAATTAGATAGCCTAAGTAGTTGGTTTTTTGATTTGGAGGTGTGTCTATAAACCGTGACAAAAATAAAAATTCGAAAAGGGGAGTCTTTTGATCACGCTTTGAAAAGGTTTATCCAGGAAGTTAATAAGGCCGGAACTCTTAAAGAGGTTCGCTTGAGAGAGCGCTACACAAAAGAGAGCCAGATTAAGAGACAAAAAAAGGAAGAAAAGGACAGAAACATTAAAAGCGATCAAAGAAAACGATTAAGATGAACTTAACGGGTCTACAAAAGAAAATATTTGAATACCAGAAAAGTGGGGATGCTGAGCGATTGTCTGTTCTCCGTTTTTTGCTAGCTTCTTTGAAGAACCGTGAAATAGAGCTAAGGGTTGATGGGCAGGAGATTTCCCAGGAGGATGTGATTAAAATTATAAATAAACAAATGAAGCAGAGGAAAGAATCTGTGGAAATATACCAAAAGGGGGGTAGGGACGATTTAAGTCAGAAAGAAGGCAAGGAGTTGGTGATACTGGAGGAGTTTTTGAAATACGCCGAATCCCTCTAAATTAACTTGTTATGTCAAACAATGTAGATCTTACTTCATCCGCAAGAAAAAAAGCTCTGTTTGGTAAAGAAAGATGCTCGGTAGCAACAATTACTGTGTCATTTGTTGATGATGCAGCTATGCAAAAGTTGAACCGAAAATTTAGAAAGAAAAATTATCCCACAGATGTTCTATCCTTTAATATGGACGAAAAAACAGATTCGGATACATATCTCCTTGGAGAAGTCGTTGTAAATATTAGTCAAGCGGAAAGGCAGGCTTCTGATTATGGGAATGACCCCGAACATGAAGTTGCCGAGCTGGTGGAGCACGGAGTTTTGCACTTACTTGGGATTGATCATTCGGAGAAGGAAGGCTCTGATGAGGAAGGCAACTAACATGTACCTTATCATAGGCTTAGGAAATCCGGGCAAAAAATATGAAATTACCCGTCACAATGTGGGATTTTTGATCTTGAATGAGTTCGCAAAGAGCCACAATTTGGTTTGGGAAAAAGATAAAAAGGCGCAAGCCGAGATAGTCCGGTTTGAGCAGACTATTTTGGTTAAACCACGAACCTTTATGAACAAGTCGGGCTTGTCAGTGGCGTATTTAGTGGACTATTACAAAATTGCGCCGGAAAACCTGTTAGTGGTTCATGACGAGCTCGATTTAGATTTTGGTCAAACTAAGCTCCAACGGAGTGTCGGTGCGGCGGGGCATCTAGGCGTGGAAGATATAGTAGTGTCGCTTAAAACAAAGGGTTTTTGGCGGTTTCGGGTGGGG
>CAZNJL010000062.1:0-4534 GCA_964573325.1 uncultured Candidatus Saccharibacteria bacterium
TACACTTCTGAATGCTTTAGTTCCAGTATTTTCCCATTCAAATTTTTGATTCATGCCCTGAAGATAAAGATTTATAATGATATCGCTCTCCACTCCCAACACAGAATCAATGTTTCCGGTCATACCTACATCGGTCACGAACATTGTTCCTTTGGGTAAAATCCGCGTGTCACAAGTGGGAATATGTGTATGTGTCCCAAGTACTGCGCCCACCCTGCCGTCCAAATAAAACCCCAAAGCATTCTTTTCACTCGTTGCTTCTGCGTGAAAATCAATCAAAGAAAATAGATCTCGCCTACCAGAGTATTCGCCAAGAATCTGGTCCGCTGTCCTAAAGGGGTCGTTTAAGTAAGCGGCCTGCCCCCCAAACGAGGTACGACCCATTAGATTAATGAGAAGAACAACTCCCTTTTCACCCAAATCTATTAATTCGTGTCCTTTACCGGGAGCGTCTCCCGGATAATTTGCGGGCCTGACAATAGGTAAATCGTCAATGTCTTCTTTAAACCCTTCGTTGTGAAAAATGTGATCACCGCCTGTAAAAAAATCTACCCCCGCATCACGCATTTCTATTATTGTCTCTAGCGTAGCTCCCCTCCCATGGGCAAGATTGTCCGCGCAACCTATAACCAAATCTACATTATTTTCTGCCCTTATTTGCGGGAGAAGCTCCTTTGTAATGGAGCGTCCCGGTTTACCTACAATATCTCCAATAAAAAGAATGTTCATTCGGGAATCTTTCTTATTTGAAAATTTTCTACGGTATAAATACCAAATAGCTCCACCTTCTGGGATGAAGAAAGGATCATCACATACACACCCCCAACAAGAATCACTATTCCAAAAATTACCAGGAAAACCTTTACGAGTGTGCTAATAAATCTCACCACGAGAAAGTAGCCAAGTATTATTGCTATAGCTAAAAGAATATAATACATCTTATTAGTGAGCGGCCTCAGGTAAAATCCCCTTCGCGGGTCATCTTGCAATTTCAGTTTTCCTTGTTTCCCTGATAACCGTAACATTTACCACGCCCGGATAGGTCTGCTCCAATTCTATCTTACTAGCTATTTCCCTTGCCAGCAAGGCGGTCGAGGCGTCATCTACTATTTCGGGCTTCACAAAGACTCTAACCTCTTTTCCGGCTGATATAGCGTAGACCTTCTCAACACCATCAAAAGACGAGGCGGCCTCTTCAAGATCCTTCATTCTCTTGTAATAGGCTTCGTAATCTTCGGAGCGAGCTCCCGGCCTGGCACCACTTATCTGGTCGGCTAAGGCAACGATAGCGGACTCTATTGAGCTGTACGAATCACTATGGTGCTCCTTGACGCAGATTATAACATCATCAGATATCCCACGATCTCGTAAATACTCTACTCCGTGATCAACATGACTACCTTTACCGTCAGGGCTTAAGACTTTTCCTATATCATGAAGCAAACACCCCATCCTAACGGTCTCCACATCGGCACCTAGCTCACCCGCAATTGCTATTCCTATACCGGCAACTTCCAAAGTGTGCTTAGTCATATTCTGACCATAGGAAAAACGATATTTAAATTTACCTAAAATCTGAATTATTTCTTTGGGAAGGCTATAAACTCCTAGCATATGACACAATTTATCACCTTCTTTGTAGATTATATGGTCAATATCCTTCTGAGTTTCAGCTACAATATCTTCAATTCTGCCGGGTTGGATTCTTCCATCGGCAATTAGCCTCTCTAAAGCTATTTTTCCTATCTCACGGCGAACCGGATCAAAACAGGAAACGATTATCTCGCCCTGAGAGGAATCTAAATCTAATTCCACACCGGCAAGTTTTTCAAAAGTTGTAATATTTCGGCCCTCTTTGCCAATAATTCTTCCTTTTATCTCCGGATCCGGAAGCTTAACTCTAGAGGTGGTATGTTCTATAACATAGTCTCTAGCTCCGTGGGTTAACGCGTCCATCAATATTTCCTGAGATTTTTCCTCCGCGGTCTTTCCAATATCTTCTTCCAGCTGGCGAATTCTTTTGCTCTTTTCTTCTCGTAACTCCTGATCAAACCTCTGTAACAGTATTTCGCGGGCTTCTTCTCTGGTTAGAGCCGACACCTCCTGAAGTTTACGCTTTTGCTCTTCATAAAGGCCGTCTACTGCTTCTTTTTTCTTTTCTATGGCTTCCTGGGTAGTCCTTAACGACTCCGTTTTTTCTTTTAGCTCTTCCTTTTGGCCCTCAACCTTTGCCTCCTTTACGGCCGCCTCTTTTTCTAAAACACTAACAGAATCACGAACTTTTCGTGCATCTTCTTCAGCCTTATTTGCCGTTTTTAAAGCTATATCCTTAGCTTCAAGGAGTATTTCCTTGGCACGGTTTTTGGCTTCACGAATAAGTTGATGGTCATCCAAGCTAAGAGGAATATTTTTTTGCACGGCTTTTTCGCCTGAATCTATTAAAATATCCTGTACAGGTGATGATACAAAGGTTTTTGAGTCACCATCCCTCGACGTAACACCATCCGATGGTATATTTGCATCGGGTTCTTTGGACAAAGCACTTTCATCCGGGACGTTCTTCTTACCTTTGTGAACCAAAGTGTAACCCAAGCCCCCTCCTAATATAATTGCTGTAATAAGTAATATTACTTCCATTTTCACTCTCCTTCTCTAGGCAGATACGCCTAAACATATATAACTGTGTTAATTGGGAGGCTAGAAATTAGTTAAAGGGTCAAAAAGAGGACGCAGTTTTAATGCGCCTTTATCCGATTATTTTCTGGCATATACTGTGCTATTTTTCTAGTAGCCATAAATCGTTTTTTCCTTTAAATCTACAAAAGCCTCCAATGTCATAGATTCTAGTGATTTTTGGAGTTTCTGTCAACAAGGGTATGTGTAACATCAAGCAGGTGAGGCGTCAATTTTATCCAAATCTTCTTCAACCTAAAGCACAAAGGCACTAGCGGGAAAGAACTTTCTTCACCAAACCCGGACTAAATCCCCTTCGCAAGAGAAAAGACATCAATTTACGGAGGTCCATACTTCCCCTGGAAACTATGATTCTCTTGATAGCGACCTCCTCGTCATCAGAAGAATAGTAATCTGCTAGACCGGATTTAATAATCTGATCAGGCACGCCTTTCCGAAATAGAAACTGTCGAATATAATTGGGACCTCTAGGCAATCTCGCTCTTTTCTGCTCCTCAATATAGGCTTTGACATACATGGAGTCATTCAAATAGCCCAGATCTTGGATGTGTTTCACAGCAAAAGTCACAAGACTGTTCTTATCTGCGGGGCTTAAAAAATCGTACTGTGACAGATATTTGGTAGAAACTTCCTCAACCTCGTGTACTGTGCGATCTTTAGTCCCGAGGTACCTAAAAACCCTACCCACCAACCTATCCTTAATTTTCTCCATAGATGGCTCTACGGGACTTTTTCCTACAGATAAGTCCCCAAAACTAGGCATCAGAAGAACTCATCTCAACCTCATCTTTGGTTTTATCCCCGACAGCTTTGTCTCCAACGACCTTATCCTCAACAATATTGCTAACTCTATCACCACCCATATTGCCCAACTTCATGGGAATTTCACTATTTTTTCCGACCCTGTCCTTTATCTCCTTCTCTATCTCCTTTCGTAGCTTATCATTTTCCCTTAAAGCATTGACTGAATTTACCCTACCTTGACCTAATTTATTATCTTTATATGTATACCAAGCTCCGCTTTTTTGGACTATTTCAAAATCTACGCCTACATCAAGAATATTGCCTTCGATGCTAATCCCCTCGTTAAACAAAATATCAAATTCTGCAGTTCTAAAAGGAGGCGCAACCTTATTCTTGACTACTTTTACTCTGACGCGATTACCTAAAAATTCTGTTCCTTCTTTAATGGATTCTATCCTCCTAATCTCCATTCGAACAGAAGCATAAAACCTTAAGGCACGGCCACCGGAAGTAACTTCGGGATTACCAAACATTATTCCTACTTTCATACGAAGTTGGTTGGTAAAAATCACGGTTGTTCTTGACTTATTTACTGCGCTAGAAATACGGCGCAAAGCTTTGCTCATTAAACGAGCTTGTAGGGCTATGGTTGAGTCACCTATATCACCTTCCAACTCGGCCTGTGGCACTAAAGCCGCGACCGAATCTATGGCAATAACATCTACCGCATTGGACCTAATCAAAGTTTCGGCTATCTCTAGAGCCTGTTCTCCTGTGTCCGGTTGCGAAACTAACAATTCGTCTACATTCACCCCGGTTTTTTGAGCATACAAAGGGTCAAATGCATTCTCCGCGTCTATTAAGGCCGCGGTACCTCCTGCCTTCTGCGCCTCTGCAATAATATGCTGAACCAAAGTAGTTTTTCCCGAGGATTCCGGACCGTATATTTCAACAACTCTCCCACGAGGAACACCCCCAACACCTAAAGCTATATCTAAAGCAATAGATCCTGTAGGTATAACATCAATTTTTTCACGCACCTTATCACCTAGTTTCATTATTGCCCCCGCTCCATAGTTTTTTTCAATCTGGGACA
>CAZNJL010000063.1:0-4516 GCA_964573325.1 uncultured Candidatus Saccharibacteria bacterium
AGAAATATTACCAAGCAAAAAAGGATGGAGACGGCATTAAAGGAAGCATATATAAAATCTGAAAAGGAGCGGTCAAAAGTAGCCAAGGCTTTAAAGAAAAAGATAACCGAGTCAAAAAAAGCTTATTCAGAACTCCAAGATAGTAAGGATGAATTAGTTCGTACCGAACGGCTCGCTTTTACCGGACGAATAGCTGCGGGCATTGCCCATGAAATAAGAAACCCATTGACCAACGTTGCCATGTCGATTAGGCAACTCATGAAGACCCTTGAGCCAGAAAAACCCAGGTCCAAGCATGTTGATATTATTACGAGAAACACAGAAAGGATTAATTATTTGATCACTGAACTATTAAACTGTGCCCGACCGCCAAAACTTGATATGCAATCTTTTGATATTCATAAGGTTTTAAAGAATGTTTTGGATACTGTTAGCCCTAAAATTAGCTTAAGGAAGATAAAAGTAATTAGAAAATTTACTTCTAAACCGTCTACAATCGAAATTGATAGAGAACAGGTAGAACGCGCCTTCTTAAACATAGTCATCAATGCGGTTGAGGCTATGTCAAAGGAAGGAAAGTTAAATATAGTTACAGAACACAATGGAGCGCTATTTATAATAAAATTTCAAGATACCGGCAGAGGCATTGCTGAAGAAGATATTATGAAGATATTCGACCCATTTTTTAGCTCTAAGAGAGATGGCGTAGGACTGGGGTTATCGGTGTGCTATGGGATTATTGTTAGTCACGGCGGTACTATAGAAGTTGAAAGCAAGTGGAAAAAAGGCTCTGTCTTTACTATTACTTTGCCACTTAAGCAGAAATCGGGGGGGGTAAAGTAAAATAATTGGATTTTAGATTGTAACCGTATAAATAATAAACGAGAAAAAACTAATGCCAGAAATAAAATGGGATATAAGAAGAGGGGCTGGAATATACAGGGCAGTATTTGATGTCCGATTGAAAAGTTGGATAACGACAGGCAAAATAAAAGCTGGAGAGGTTCTTATCTGGCGAAGTGGTTTTTCAGGATGGCGAAAACCTGAAGAGCTCGAGGAGCTCCAGCCTTATTTTAAACGATGGGAAAGAAGCCTGTTAAGAAAGATAAGAAGAAAAAGAAAAATACTAATAAGACACAGGGTGTTAGGGGATAAGGAAATAAAAGACATTTTGATAATTGACGATGAAAAAGACATATGCACACTTTTAAGCGATGTCTTAACCCAAGACGGATATAATGTAACAACTGCCAATACAAAGAGGGAAGGCATTGCTTGTATAAAAAAACAACCGCCTCATTTGGTTTTTTTAGATTTGAAATTACCCGATGGCGATGGCCTAAAGATTCTTTCCAAAATAAAAAAGATAAATCCAAAAACGAGAGTAAACATCATTTCTGCCTATGGCGATGAAGAAAAAAGAGAGGAAGCAAAGCGGCAAGGGGTGTATGCGTTTATCGACAAACCTTTTACGGAGGAGACAATATTGGATAGTGTGAAATAAAATATGGAAACCATTCTTATAGTAGATGACAATGCGGACTTATGTTTTAATCTCTCCAATCTCTTGAGGGAAAATGGCTACAAGCCAATTGCTGTAAGGGATGGAAAAAGCGCCCTTAGAGCCATCGAAAGAAATATGCCCAATTTAGCCTTATTGGACATGAAACTTCCTGGCATGGATGGGATAAAGATTTTAGAGAAGATGAAAAAGATCAATAAAGATTTAATTATTATAATGCTTACAGCCTACGCTGATGTAAAAGATGCAGTAAGGGCAATGAAATTAGGGGCATTTGATTATATTACCAAGCCCTTTAATGACGAAGAGCTAAATCTCATAATTAAAAAAGCACTCCAGACTCACTATTTAAGTAAAGAGGTAGAAAACTTAAGAAAAAGGTTGGGTGAAAAAACCGCAAAAGAAGTCATGGGTGAAAGCCACGAGATAAAACGGGTGTTAAAACAAGTTGAAATAGTAGCACCTACAACCATGACCGTTATTTTACAAGGTGAAAGTGGAACAGGTAAAGAGCTTATAGCTGATATGATTCATCGGAAAAGTCCAAGAAAAGATAGACCATTTATTGCAATAGACTGCGGCGCCATACCCGATACTTTGGTCGAAAGCGAATTTTTTGGTTATGAAAAAGGAGCGTTTACTGGGGCTGAGACTCAAAAAGAAGGTAAGTTTGAACAGGCCAATGGAGGGACCTTATTATTGGATGAAATTAGTAACCTTTCAGATGCTGCGCAAAAGAAATTATTGCGGGTGATTGAAGAAAGGAAGCTTCCCCGCTTGGGCGGGAAGACGAATGTAAAAATAGATGTAAGGATAATAATTGCTACAAATACTAATCTCGCTGAGGCGATGAATCGGGGGAAATTTAGAGATGACTTATTTCACCGATTAAATGAATTCTATATCGCCTTACCCCCTCTCCGGGAAAGAAAAGAAGACATCCCTGTTTTAGTAAAGTGTTTTTTACATGAGGCAAATCAAGAGCTCAACAAGAAGGTAAAGGGTATATCTAGTGAAGCTATGAGATGTTTTTTTAACAACCGCTGGCCAGGTAATGTTCGAGAATTAAAGAATGTAGTTAAAAAAGCAGTCCTTTTATGTGATTCTGATTATATCAAGTGCGAGCATCTAACCCTGGGCAATAATACCATCCAAAGCCAAGGCTTTAGTTTCGAGCAGGGTTTAGATAAGGGTATTTCACTTCGTGATATGGCCAAAAAGGCTACGAGAGAGATAGAACAGAATGCAATTAAAGAGGCATTGGCTAAGGCGAATGGTAATAAGACAAAAGCTGCTAAAATCCTCAAGATAGACCGCATGACTCTCTATTCTAAGATAAAAGAGTTTCAACTCAAAGAAGTGTAAAATAAATTCTACAAAAACGTAGAACCAACCTTACATTTTCAACTCCTGTATTTATTTGCTATATTTACGTTGCCTAACCTCAAAAATATTTTCCATAACGTCTTGAAATCAAAGAAGATATAATAAGATAAAAATTTTTCAAAATCTTATCCTACGGCACAGTTGTTGCTATATATAATGTGTAGGTGTAGCTAAAGGTTTAGCGATGACAAAAGGTCGGTCCAATATGCCCACAATAAATTTAAAACGATTACCCGGCAGTATATTAAAAAGGGCAACAAGTCGTTGCAAGGGCTATGGCGCGAATTATCTTGGGCGATACCAAAACGATAGCGCGCAAAAAAGCACCGCGGGGCAGGATGATAGCAGAAACAAATCCCGTTGGGCCAACTGGCTTGAATGGGTTAGTAATAAATAGGTAATGTATGTTAAGCGTGTATCGCTTAGAAAGGGAGGTGGCAGGATGAAGAAGATAAGTATTATAGGTGTTCTTTTCTTTTTCGCAATGACCGCATTAGCGGTTCCCGTCTTCGCGGCAGCGGAAAAAGCGGCTGAGGCACCTAAAGGATTAGGGCTTTTTACTTCTGTGTTAGAGCCGGTACAAATGTCGTTAGGCAAATTGACGGGGTATTTACCGAAGCTAGGGGGTTTATTGTTAATACTTGTTATCGGCGCTTTAATCGCAGTAGGGATTGCAGTTCTAGTTGAGCGGTTTTTTGAAATTATTAAATTAGAAAAAGGGGCCAAAAAAATCAAAGTCCCGGAAGTCCTTAAAAATGGCGGCATTAAATTAACCCTCAGTGAATTAATTGCCGATATAGTATTTTTCCTTATTATCATCGGCACATTAATCGCGGCCCTGGAATACTATGGAGTGGGCACCGGCACGCTTACAGGACAGATTCTCGCCTACATTCCGCACGTGGTCGCGGCTGTGTTTATATTAATTTTAGGGATTTTTCTGGCAATACTCATCGGAGGAATAATCGCGCTGATAGGAGGAAATGTCAGGATCGCTCAGTCCGAAACACTCGGCAACATTGCCAAGTACGCAATTATTATCGTTGCGGGGCTACTCGCTTTAAAAGAGTTAGGGCTTAATGTGATTCTGACCGATAATTCTAAGGATATAATTCTTGGTAGCATAGCATTAGGAGCCGCTCTTGCTTTTGGCTTGGGCGCAAAAGATAAAGCAGGAAAGGTCATAGATACTATCTTTAAAAAATAACACTCATGTCATTGCGCGAGGGCGGAAAGCGCCCGAAGCAATCCCATTGAGATTGCTTCGTCGTCCGCCTTCAGCGGACTCCTCGCAAAGACGAAAATCTAAAAATGAAAGGGGGTGTTGAACATGGCAGTAGAAAAAGCGATTGGTTCCAGCAGTTTGGTCGAAGTCGTTGACCGTATCCTGGACAAAGGCGTGGTCATTGATGCTTGGGTAAGAGTCTCTTTAGTTGGTATAGAGATTCTCGCGATTGAAGCCAGAGTCGTAGTGGCGTCAGTCGAAACTTACCTGAAGTATGCTGAGGCTATCGGTTTAACAGCAACAGCAGCCTAAAGGATAAGATCAAGAGGGGTTCTTGCCCGACCACCCTTATCCTGCGGAAGCAGGAAAAAGCATGGTTAGCC
>CAZNJL010000064.1:0-1428 GCA_964573325.1 uncultured Candidatus Saccharibacteria bacterium
TTTTCTACCTCCCTACAATACGGGCATGTTATGCCGTAGTAGTAAGTTAATGCCGATGCGTTGGAGGGGCTGCTTCCCGCGACAATTAAACTAACAAATCCAAGAATTACGATAATTGTTATTATAGTTGCTAAAGCTTTTCTATTCATAGATGCGGGTCATTCTAACATTTTTTTGCGAGTGAAAAAACTTGCTACTTAAGCCGGATGAAAAGCATTACATCTGCTGCTACCTGCCCCGTTGTTCCGGTTGACCCCCTCTTAATCTATTATACTTTTCTTTATATTTAGCGATGGTCTGCTCCACGGGGCCATTGCCAATCTCAATTCTTAGCAAGTCAATAACATTAATCGCATCGTAAATATCGTATTTATTGTCCAGCTTGTATATCGCGTCCCTCCAGAGAATTGCCTTTTCATAGTTTCCATCTCCGGCCGCTACCTTTTCTTGTTGCTTTAACATATCAATAAATGCCCAATAGACACCTTCTTCTGCGCCGCCAACTCCAAATGTTCTGTCTTTGAATGGTATTCGCAGCATTTTGTTTTGTTGCATAGCGAGTTCGCGCACTATTCCGTTTCTTTGCCATTCGGCCGCTTTAGATACGATGTTCAGGTAATGTTTATACCCGGTAAAAATTACCCCTTCGTCCACATTTTGCATTGTCTGAATAACTTCTAAAAGTCTATATGCCCCATCCTCTATCATTTCCAAACTCCACCACGGTTTAGCGGATGCCCACCAGAAGTGATCGCTTGCCAGGGCAATATCCATTTTGTGCCGTACTTCCTCGTAATTTTCCATGGCTCTCGGATACTTTTGCACTAAACCCAGCGCTAAATCTAAGAATTCCCATTGTTCCTTGTGAATGGGATTAGTTGGATCGTTCCACGACAAAAACTGTATGTTCTCTTCAATGTCTTGAATACTACTGGCCCAGTTACATGGTTTAGGATGCACTGCTTCTGTTGGGAGTAGCGTCGGCACCCCCTTCTGTCCATCTTTCGCAGAAGATGTTTTCGCTGTATCTAAGAAATTTCCCACGCTTGTTATTCCCAGAGATCTATCTTCCATAAGCTCAAACAGGAATTTTTCAAACCCTATTCGGTGGTGACCAAATGTTTCCCCGTCCATTCCGGTTACCAAATATGGTTGAGTAAAATCTTCCGCCAAAGCCTGTTTTAAGGTTGAAGTGTCTCTTGCCACAGCACTCATAATTAGATTGCTGGCGCGTCTGTTTCTAAAGAAAACCTTGATATCGGTATCTCCCAGTTTATAAATTTTATTGGCAGACGGAAAATTCCCATTATGGAAAAATGCTATTTCGTCCATTATTATCCACTCAAAACCCATCTCATCCAGGATTGGGTCTAATTTTGGATCATAAGCCATTTCGGGAGGGAAGAACCCCCTTGGTTTACACTCATA
>CAZNJL010000064.1:1528-4483 GCA_964573325.1 uncultured Candidatus Saccharibacteria bacterium
ATTTTGGATCATAAGCCATTTCGGGAGGGAAGAACCCCCTTGGTTTACACTCATATCCCAAGAATCTGCTCAAAGTTTGGTTATTTTGCTCTATCTGTCTCTTTATCTCTTCTTCCGGTATTAGCGGGATTAACGCGTGGTATTTGCACGAACCGGTTAGCTCTACTTTACCCTCTTTGATAGCACTTTTTATTAATTCTATAAGCTCCGTATACTTGTCGCGCTCAAATAGTTCCAGCAAGGATCCGGATATATTAATGGATAACCTAATATCTTTGAGTTCCGCAATTTTTTTAAAAATCGGTAGGTAACTTTGGTGAACAACAGATTCTAAAATGTCTTTTTGTTGGCTGGCGGGTTGATAAAAATGTAGAAAAAATAACCAATTAGTCACAGTCGTTATTATACCGCAAAAAGTGTTTTGAGCGGTTTACTATTTAGTTTGGCAATGCAGCTTCGTTGACGCAATCATTGACTTGTTCAAAAGACGCACATTTCATTAACTGCTGCCTTAGTTCACCGGAGCCTTCAAAATCTCTTACATAAATCTTAAAGAATTTCTTCATAATCGCAAAGTTTTTTCGATCTCCCCAAGTTCTTTCAAACAGTTCGGCGTGTTTTAATAGCAGGTTTATTTTTTCATCTGTAGTTCTGATTTTTGGTATTAAATCTTTCACAAAAATCCATGGGTCAGCAAAGATTCCACGACCGATCATTATTCCGTCTACTCCAAACATAACCGCCTTATTGCAGGCGTCGGCATAATCCAGTACATCGCCGTTTCCCACAATGATAGTTTTTGGGGATACTTTGTCTCTAATTTTTACCGCTTTGGCAATTTCTTTCCAATCCGCAGCTGCTTTGGACATTTGCTTTTTTGTACGACCGTGAATAGTTAGCGCTTGTACTCCCTGCTTTAGAAGAAATTCAGCCCAGTCTTCGGTGATAACCTTATTAAATCCTGTCCTGGTTTTGACACTCACGGGAATATTTTTAGCCCCGTCCTTTACGGCCTTTATTAATTCAGCCACTAAATCCAAATTCTCAATTAAAGCCGCTCCCGCCCCTATTTTTATCACGGCCTTGTCGGGGCAACCCATATTAATATCTATTCCGTCAAATCCAAGATTTTCCACTATTTTTGATGTCTCATAAAATTTCTGTGGGTTGGTTCCCCAAATTTGAGCCACTATTGGTCGTTGTTTTTCGCTGTATTTTAAACGGGTCACCACTTTTTCGTAGCCGGCGGAGCAAAGGCCTTCCACGCTTGTAAACTCAGTGAAAAATACATCAGGAGGAGCTATCTCGGCAAGAACTTCGCGAAAGACATAATCAGTAACATCCTCCATTGGAGCGAGTGCTGTAAAGGGCTTTTTCAATTCTTTCCAAAAGTTCTGCATTGCAGGATTATATGTTCAAGCTTATTTTGAAGCAAATGTTTATTCTGACATTTCTCTTAATTCACTTGCCTAACAGAATTAATAACGACTTGGCGCAAACCCAACTCTTTTTTACGAAATTTTACACTAGGTCTACATTATTATGCATCAATCTCGAAAAGATGGTATACTGTGATGTTCTGATAAAAGGTTTAATAGTGTCAGCGGTTAGTTCATTTAATCTTTCCCACTAAGCAAATCAAAATATGAGATATAAAAGTACTAGACAAAGTCATAGCTCTAAATTTTACGGCAGAAATGCTGTTAGTAGAGGTTCGTCCAATAGACGAAGAATTAAATCGTGGGAAGTAAGTGAGTTACTGCGTGTGGTGGCTCGTGACAGTTCTCAGGGCATAAAAAACGATCTAACCAAAGCCGCTCCCGAAGAAACCAACGGTTCTTTTGAGGATTTTGAGTTTTCAAGGCAGGTTATGGTTAATCTTAAAGCCAAAGGATATGTGACACCAACGCCCATTCAACATAAAGCAATGCCTGTAATTGTTGCGGGTAGCGATTTAATAGGTAATGCAAATACCGGTACGGGAAAAACTGCAGCTTTCTTAATACCGTTGATAAATAAAGTTTATAGAAACAAGAATGAGAAAGTTCTTATAATAACTCCAACCAGGGAATTATCGGTGCAGATATATGAAGAATTTAGATCTCTTTCAATTAGTACAGGGATTTATACAGCTCTTTGTTTTGGCGGATCTAGTATGCATAAACAAATCATGGATCTTAGAAGAAACCCGAATTTTGTAATAGGAACGCCGGGAAGATTAAAAGATTTAATTGAACGAAGGTTTCTTGATTTATCAAGATTTAATAATGTAGTGTTGGATGAAGCAGATCTCATGGTTGATATCGGTTTTGTGGATGAGATCAAATACTTTATATCTTTGTTGCCCCAACAAAGACAGTCGTTGTTTTTTTCAGCTACCTTTTCGCCAAAAATTGAGGAAATTATCAGATCCTTCGTTAGAAATCCAATTAAGGTCAATGTGAAAACCAGAGATACTGTGGAAAATATTGAGCAGTCGGTTGTAAGAACTAACGGTCAGAAAAAAATTGAGGTGTTGGATGAAACACTAAGAAAAAGTGGATTTGATAAAGTTTTAATATTCGGAAGAACTAAACATGGAGTTCAGCTACTCGCAGATGAACTTATAAGTAGAGGATACAAAGCCGGGGCTATACATGGGGACAAACGACAAAACCAGAGATTGCTCGTTCTTAATAAATTTAAGAGAAGCGAGATTAACATACTTTTGGCCACAGATGTTGCTTCACGGGGTTTGGATATTGACAACGTTAGTCATGTTATAAATTACGATATGCCGGAGTCATACGATAATTATATTCATCGGATTGGAAGAACAGGAAGAGCCGGCAAGACAGGCGCCGCTTTGACTTTTGTTGAGAGCTAGGTTTTTTGAAGGTTAGGCTTTCTTTCTGAGGGCTACGCTTTCTTCTCGCCACCCCGTCTTCTGGAAAATCTCATTCTTTGTGTTGAATC
>CAZNJL010000065.1:0-3868 GCA_964573325.1 uncultured Candidatus Saccharibacteria bacterium
TCATTTATTCCATATTCCAATTTCTACGAGTTCATTCCCGAAGATGAGTGGCTGGCGGCCGAAGCGCAATATAAAAATCAGCAATCTGTCATTGCTCAAATCCAAGTTGCCATAAATAGCGCTTGGTTAACCTATATCCAAACTTCTCCTACCATAACCGCCCCCACCGACGGGGTTATTACCAGCCTCATGTTTGCCGAAGGAATGAGCATCGGGACGCTGGACAGCGGCAGTACGACTTCTAACCAAAAAGTAGCGACTATCAAAACCGAAGGCATGCCGATTGTCTCCGTTAATCTTTCTGAAATTGATGTTTCCAAGGTCAAGCTGGAACAAAAAGCAACCATCACTTTAGACAGTATTCCCGATAAAACCTTTACCGGCAAAGTAATCGGCATTGATCGGATCGGCCAAACAACCAGCGGCGTCACCCAATACCCGGCCATTATCCAGCTTGATTCTTCTTCAGGTGAAATTTTACCCAATATGACAGTTACCGCCAATATCGTCATTGACAGAAAAGATAATGTTTTACTCGTTCCCTCCGGTGTTATTCAAAGCCAAGGGGATCAAAACTATGTCAGTTTATTGGTAAATGGCAAATCGCAATCCGTTCCCGTAGAAATCGGTTTGTCTTCTGATACGCAAACAGAAATAGTTTCCGGATTAAAAGAGGGGGATTTAGTGATTAGCGGTACTGTTTCTTCAACAAGATCCCAACAAAACGGATCATCGCCATTTGGCGGAAGCATGGGCGGTATGATGAGAATAGCCCATTAAAGAAGATATGATAAAAATTTCCCACCTCACTAAAACATACAAAACCGGTGAAGTAGAGGTAAAAGCTTTAGACAATGTTAGCTTTGAAGTGGAAAAAGGAGAGTTTCTTGCTATTATGGGCCCTTCCGGTTCAGGCAAATCAACCCTGATGCACATCCTTGGCGCTTTAGATGTGCCAACTTCCGGCGAATACTTTCTAAACGGAGAGAAAATTGCCAAACTAAATGATGATGAATTGGCCGAGATTAGAAATAAAAAGATTGGTTTTATTTTCCAATCTTATAATTTACTGCCAAGAACTTCTGCCCTGAAAAATGTGATGGTACCGATGATGTATGGCGACGTCCCTAAAAAAGAAAGAATGAAAAAAGCTAAAAAATATTTAGAAAAAGTGTCTTTGGGTGATAGGATTTATCATGCGCCAAACCAGCTTTCCGGAGGACAGCAGCAAAGAGTGGCAATTGCCAGAGCTTTGACAATGAATCCAAGCATTATTTTGGCCGATGAGCCTACAGGGAATATTGCTACAAAACAAGCATTGGAAATTATGGAAATTCTTGAAAATTTAAATGAGCAAGGCAATACGATTTTAATGATTACTCACGAACAAGAAATTGCCGAATATGCCAAACGAATTATCCGCCTGCGGGATGGCGAAATAGTTGAAGATAAAAATAATGGTAATCGGCGACTGTTGTCAAAAAGGAAAAAATAAATGGATTACAAAGAATTAGCCCTAGAGAGTTTTACTACTTTAGCCCTCAACAAAGTAAGAACGGGCTTGGCAATGCTGGGAGTAATCATTGGTATTGGCAGCGTAATTGCTATGATATCTTTAGGCCAAGGGTCGCAAAAGTCCGTGCAAAATCAAATTAAGTCTTTAGGTTCAAACTTATTAACTATATCTCCGGGAGCGCAAACAAGCGGAGGAATTCGAGGAGCTTCGGGAGGAATAACAACCTTAACTTACAACGACGCTGAAGCTATCAAAAATTCTTCCGAAATCTCAACAGTCAAAAGCGTATCGGCAGAATACAACGGCAGAACTCAAGTGACAGCTGGTAGAAATAATACCAACACTCAAGTTTCAGGTGTCACTCCGGAATATGCCGCCATAAGAAATATTGCTCTTTCGGCTGGTTCTTTTATCAACGAACCGCATTTAACGGGAATGAGCAAAGTGGCTATTTTAGGTTCGCAAACATCTGAAGATTTATTTGGTGAGGGCATTAGTCCGATTGGCAAAACTATCCGTATTAATGGAATTTCTTTTAATGTTATTGGACTTATGGAAAGCAAGGGCGGGAGCGGTCCGATGAATCAGGACGATAAGGTTTTTGTGCCTCTAACAACTGCCCAGAAACTTCTTTTTGGCGCCAGCCACGTAACTTCTATTTATCACGTAACTTCTATTTATATCGAAGCTGTTAGCGAGAGTGTAATGAATCAAGCTCGGGATGAGATTGGATATCTTTTATTAGCAAGGCATAAAATAAAAGATCCTGCTCAAGCTGATTTTACCATTATGTCTCAAGAAGACCTTTTAGGGACAATTAGTGAAGTAACCAGTACTTTCACTTTGCTTTTATCCGGAATAGCCGCTATTTCCTTATTAGTTGGAGGTATAGGGATTATGAATATAATGCTTGTTACTGTAACAGAAAGAACAAGAGAAATTGGTTTAAAAAAAGCTTTGGGAGCTAAAAAGAAATGGATTACCGCCCAATTTCTAATTGAGGCGGTAATTATTACATTTATCGGCGGAATTATCGGTGTTCTGGTTGGAGCTTTGGCATCGCTTTTTATTAATAATTATATGAGTTTGCCCCTAGCGCTGTCTTTATCTTCAATATTACTTGCCTTCTGTGTCTCCGCTGGCATTGGCATTCTTTTTGGCTGGTATCCGGCCAAAAAAGCAGCCGATTTAGCCCCAATTGACGCTTTAAGATACGAATAATATTAAATATTAAAAATCGAAAGAAGGTGAGTCAAATGAAAAACAATATATTGCTGATAATTATCTTAATAATTGGAGTCGGCGCTGTCGGGTTTTTTGCCGGTATGAAATACCAGCAAAATAACCTGCCTAAAAGGGCTGATTTTCAATCAAGACAATCGGGCATGCCGGGAGGACAGCAAAGAGAAGGTTCCCCAATGGTCAGAGGAGAAATCATTAGCCGGGATGGAGAAAGTGTTACTGTCAAACTGCCTGATGATAGTAGTAAGATTATTTTGATTTCCGAAAATACAACTATTAATAAAACAACCGAAGGTTCCGCTGATGATTTGGAAACCGGCAAGCAAGTAATGGTTCTTGGACAAACAAACCCTGACGGAAGCGTTTCCGCCGCCAGCATTCAGCTTGGGGGTAATCCTATCAGAAAAGAGCAATGAAAATAATCATTATCTACGACAATACTGCTTTCAGAAAAGATCTTCAAGCCGATTGGGGTTTTTCTGTATTAGTTGAAGCAGAAAACACTCCCAAAATTTTATTTGATACTGGAGCTGACGGGAAAATTTTACTCAATAATATGAAAAAGTTGGATATTAACCCAAGTTCTATTGATGAAGTCTTTATTTCTCACGCTCATTCTGACCACACCGAAGGCCTTTCTGATTTCTTAAATATAAACAAAAAAGCTAAAATTTATATTCCTCCTTCATTCCATTATTCAAAAAACAAAGAAGTTGTTATTATAGAAAAACCGACAACAATTCACAAAAACGTGTTTTCTACAGGGGAACTTGAAGGAGTTGAACAAAGTATGGGAATTAAAACTAATAAAGGAATAGTTTTAATTGTCGGCTGTTCGCATCCCTATATGGGTAATATTTTAGAAACTGCTGGACAGTTCGGAAAACTTTATGGAATTATCGGCGGAATGCATGGATTTAACAATTTCAAATTATTTAAAGATTTAGAATTAATTTGTCCTACTCATTGCACCCAACATAAAAACAAACTGAAAAAACTCTATCCTCAAAAATATATTGAAGGAGGAGTAGGAAAAATAATCAAGCTCTAATTCCGGCTCTCAAACTAAACCTATTTTCTGAAAACATTAATTAGCTGTGAGGAATTCTC